>CASEPS010000072.1 GCA_949289855.1 uncultured Erysipelotrichaceae bacterium | reverse complement strand
CGCCACCAGATGAATCTGTATTGTTATTATCACCGGATGATGGTTTGTCATTGTTATCAGCTTCTTTGATAAACATCTTCTCAATAATCCTGTCCATTATTTCTTTGGTCAGTCTTTTACGGAAGTACACGAGCGTGCTTGGGTCAAACGGAGGAGTATCAATGTATTCGGTATTTCCGATGAAATACTGCAGATAGGGGTTTTCAGTAATCTGCATTACAAGTTCACGATCTGTAACACCAAGCTTTCTCTGAATGTAGAGGGAACCAAAAGCAACCCTGGAACTGTAAGCTTCATTACCAACATCAGCAGAGAAAAAAGCTGAATACTCATCATCGATGATTTTCCAGTCAATTTCCTGTGCAAGCCTGACCCAGCGGTTATCAGGATTAAGATGACCACCAAAAGGAAGAATGAAATCATAAATGCTGTATTGCACGATATCCTGGTATTTATACATAAGAACACCTCCGAAATGCAAGGAAAATGGCCAGAACGGATCAATTACCCTGCATATATTATACCATGCAGGCATGCTAAGAACAATTGAAAAGTGGCTTATTTATGCGGTTATTTGCTTATGACTTTAACTGTTCAGCAAGCCCTAAATAAGCCAGCCTGTCTTCTTTACTGCTGGTAAAGAGGCTGGCTGGCTTTTGATTTGCTTTTCGAATATAACTCTTTTGGGAGTTGCTTTGCATAGGGAAGGACTTCCTGTATGACTTTATCATTGACCCCTTCTTTTGACAGTCTTTCCAATACATATGTCATATATTTGAATGGGTCTAGTCCGTTCATCTTCGCTGATTCTATCATGGAGAACCAGATGGAACTGTGTTTGGCACCCAGTTCTGTTTTGCAGAACAGGAAGTTTTTGCGCGCCATAACAAACGGCTTGATGCTTCTTTCCCCTCTGTTATTGCTAAGCTCAAGATTCTCATCAAGCAGATAGTTCCGCAGCCATTCTTCCTGGTTCAATGCATATGTGATTGCTTTCCCCATATTGCCTTTTTCCGGATATGTGCCGTCAAGTTGTCTTACGCATTCGAAAAAACTGTCGAACAGTGCCGGCATCTGCTCTTTCTTCATCTTTTTTCTGTCCTCAGTCTTTTTGTCCAGCTCGAACATCTGTTTGATCAGGCTGAGGATCTTCAGTTTGTGTGCCAGCGGCTCATTTTCTTCAATCATCTGCCGCTTTTCTTCTTTGCTGGCTTTCTGGTACTTGTCCCATAGCTTTTCGTTGTCATTCTGCAGGGCATCCACAAATTTTCTTCTCACATGTGCCCAGCATCCAGCATTTATAAAAGTGCAGTTGTGGTAAGCCTCATACCCGTCACTCTGTACATAGCCTCTGGCATCCTCTCCCAGGATTTTATCTACCATACTGTGCTGGTGGCTTTCGTTGTAGAAGTACAGTGCCATCTGCTTTTCCTCACTCTTTCCACTCATGGCAAGCCATTCATAGCTCTTTTCCCGTGACTCCTTGTTCTCCAGCACTACTAGTGTTGTTTCATCCATATGCCTGTATGTCAGCCCTCTTAAATCCTGCACCATTGTGTTGAAGACTGCTTCAAGATATCTTTTTGAACTCTCTATCAGCTAGTTGGACATGTTCTGCCTTGTGACAGGAAGTCCCTGTCTTTTGTATTCCTGTTCCTGTCTGTACAATGGTACATCGGCGACAAACTTATTTACGGCAATGCCTGCAGCCAGTGATGGAGAGACAACACTGCCATCAATCAGTCGATGAAAATCAGATGTGTCACCACTGACAATCTTTGCCTTGCAATCATGGTATTCTTCGTTTGTACACTTGTATTTGTGAACTATATGCTTGATTACATCAAGACGGGCAGGAATGTGACGGAGCTCATAAAAATAGTCTGCACCTATTTCTTTCATTGGGCTTCCACATTCATCACACACCGGCTTTTCAAGAGTGTGGTGGACAGTCTTTGTGACATGGCTTTCGTAATCCGTTTCTTTGCCTTTCTTTACATAGACTTTCTTCTTCCGTTCCTCACTGGTCTTTTCGGATTGTTCAATGATCTCTTCTTTGGAAGCTTCATCCAGAATTGTTTCCGCTTCATTAAAAAGAGACAGCTGATCAGGAGATACCTTCTCGCTGCTATGACCATATTTCCTGTTTCTCATAGTCATAAGCTGCTCTATGAGAGTCTGTCTGTCAATCTCTGCTTTTACTGCATAAGCAAGCAGTTCATCATGACTCAGCTTTGCAAGATTGTCTCTGATTTCTGTCTCTTTTACCATGTCATTATTATACCACAAAACAGTCAAAAAGCCCATTGTTAAGGGCTTTTTCGACACTTTATACATACTTGTAATTGAGCTTTTTTAATGCTGTTTTCTGCTCTGTTTTAAGACCTTCAAGCAGCCACCCGAACTGCTGGTGAGTCAGTACCACCGCACCGTTTCCATCTTTCTTCCATTTGAAGGTTCCTTTCTCCAGCCGCTTGTAAAGAAGCCAGAAACCTGTGCCATCCCAGTACAGGCATTTTAACTTATTATGCTCTTTATTGCAGAACAGGAAGAGTGCATCAGAGAAAGGACTGAGGTGGTAAAAGTCCTGCACAATCATGGCATAGCCATCAATGCCTTTTCTTAAATCTGTAGAGCCAGAGATAAGGTATATATCGGGAATATCATCAAACCTGATCATAATGACATGCACGCTTTCACTACCGCAGCCAGCGCCTTACTGTCCGTATCATCCTGAATGAATACAGGAACACCATTGATCATGATTGTGGTATTCCTTCTGGTTTCAATCTTCACCGGGACAATCTTTACATCTGACTCTTTGGCACTAACTCGTTTTCTTGCGTTATAGAAGCTTTTGTCCGATATACCATGTTCTTTACAGTAGTCTTTGACACTGCATCCAGATTTTTCCTGGTCATCTATAATTGTTTTCCAATGTTCATATGTGCTCTGTTTCATAAACTGCACCTCCTTGAAGTGCAGTATACCGTCTGAACAGTACCTGTTAAAGCCGTTCTCTATTTGACGCTTACGATATAATGCGCTAATTTATCAATGACACAAAGTGCATCCTCTTCTTTTTCACATCATTCCTTTGTCATATGCATTTTGCCTCAAAGATGTTTAACTGTTCTGCATAAAATGAAAACAATCCCGAAGAACACAAGTCCTTCGGGATCGATCATTATATGAGAAAACTTTTGGATTTTAATTCTCTACGAATGTTGTTAATGCATTGTCTGGCAATGGTTGAGACTCAATTACCTCTCCATTCATTACCAATTCTATCTGTTCATTTACAAACTGGACCTGGGAATCAAATGGTTTACATACATACAGAGGATTACCAAAGCCCATACTTGCTGTACCATCATAAGTTCCTTCTCCCCCAAGATGGTATTTGACAAAGTTCCATTCACTTCCAGCATCGGAAGAAGATTTATAAAGATTATATAAATTATCAATATTAATGTTTGTCAGAAAATGTTCATTCAAAGCATTAATAACTGTAAGATAATCTCCATTGGCAGAAAGCTGTTGGATCTTTGTGAGAATTCCTTGCATAGCGATTCCCTGATGCTGATTACGTCCATAATCGCCATCAGACAATGAATATCTTTCTCTTGCATAAGACAACGCCATATTTCCATCAAGGTGAATCATACCCGCCGGGAACACATACTCTCCACCATACTGTACACCATCTACAGTGACAGCAGCACCATTCGATCCGACAGTCGAAAACTCATAAGGGTTTTCTATATCAATGCCACCAATTGCATCTACAAGCATCACAAAATGTGCAAAGTTGGTTACAAGATAATTCTCAATATTAATAGAAAATAATTGATTAATTCCTGCAATCGTATTATTGATACCGTCATTTCCAAGATGCGTCAGTTTATCCATTCCATTATTCAAAGCTGGATTTGCTATGTAAAAATCTCTTGGAATAGAAACAAGAAGGATCTGATGATCACCAGGATTAACTGCCATAATCATATCAACGTCTGTACGACCATATAAGCTTAATGACGAAGAACGTGTATCTCCTCCTGCAATATAGACTAAAAATGAATCCATTTCCTCTTCAGATGGTGACAGATCAACCGTTTCCTCTCCAACAGTAATCGTCTTTACAACAATTGTTTCACTGGCAAAATCAGCCCATTTTGAAACTTGTGTAGCTGCTGGAATAAACGATTCATTCAAGACAAGAACATCTCCTTCTCCGTTATAAAATGCTTCTATAGCATCATAAACAGTATCTTTATGCAGCTTTTTGACTTCTTTTCCAAGCTCTGATTCAATCTGGCTGATTGCAACACTCTGATCATTTTGATTCAATTCATCCTGAACAATAAATGTTGCTCCGGCATAATCCGTAAATGATTCAGACGGAAACAATGTAGAAAACAATTCTGCATGAGAAGCGCGATATGAATTATTGAGAACATAAAAACTGATATTTCTGACATCTGTTTGTGCCGGCTCAGTAAAAATATTACGTTCTCGCTTCTCAAGATTTGGAACAAGCAGACATGACCCTGCAACAAACAAAGACAAAACAACGTTCATAAAAACAACACCTTTTTTATGAACCAGGATTGAAAGAATCAACATAATTGTGACAACAACAGCCATTCCTGCAGCCAGAACCAATCTGCCTGTTCTAGAAAATATAGTTTGATTTCTCAAAAATAAGTAACAAACTATAGAAATCACCGCTAAAATCAGCCAGACAATGAGCCCGGGAATCATTTTTTTATTCAGCTTTTTATGTTTCATGCCATGCCCCCTATAAGAAAAAGCGTATTACGCAGAACGTAATCACTTTTTCTTTTCTCTTGAACCACCATATTGATAATAATCGTTATAGTAATATGAACCACTTTTTCTGCTGGTATCCACACGATTTAAGACAATACCAAACAAAGGTTTACCTGTACGGCGCAACGACAAAACCGATTCACTTACTATCTTCTTCTTGGTAAAACCACTTCTGACAACCAATATACTGCCATCGCATTTGCGAACGATATTCAATGCATCCGCAACACTTCCCAGCGGTGGTGTATCAATAATAATCATGTCGAACGTTTCCTTACAATTCTTAAGCAGAATAGAAAACCGTTCACTTTCCAGAAGATTGGTTGGATCCGCAATATCGGAAGTGACAGGAAGAATATAACCATTTGTCACATTTGTTTTATATACGACGTCTGGTATATCAGCCTGTCCTGAAAGAAGATGTGCAATACCAATAAAACTATCCCTTGTTGCAAGTCCATAAACTGTACGTAACTGCGAAAGGCGTAAGTCTCCGTCAATAAGCAAAACCCTTTTACCTACATTTGCAAGTGCTCTCCATAAGCCAAGAGCAATAAACGATTTCCCTTCATTCGGTATTGAGCTTGTTACCACTACAGATTTTATATCAGCACCAGCAAAACTAAGATTTACACGCAGCTGATTAATCGCTTCCGAGACATCAAATGGGAGCTCTGGCAGATTAGTTACCTCAAGATTTTTCATTTTTTCTTCCCCCTCTTCTTATCTCTTGCCTTTGTATTCAGATTCTTGATTTTTCCTTCAGGAATAACCGCTAAAGGCTGGACGCCATAATACTTGTTAATTTCATCTGGAGTCTTGAAAGTATCATCCATCAGGTGACGAACGACAAGATAACCCATATAAAGGAAAGCCGCTCCAAGCGCACCAATCAAGACATTCCTTCTAATGCTCGGAGAACTTTTGGTTTCCGGCACTTCAGCCTGCTCGAAGATAGAAGGCTCATCCGTTTTCATCACTTCAGGGAGATACGTTTTAGCCTGGTCCACTAACTCATTTGCTATATCTGCAGACATCTGCGGATCTGTTGTTGTTACGCTGACATCCAGAATTCTGGTATCAGCAGGATTGTCAATCGCAATCATCTCTTCAAGATCTTCAACAGTCATCTCCTGTAAACTAAGCCCAGAAATGACGTCTTCGAGAATTGATCTGCTTGTAATCAGTTCCTGGTAATCTGCCTTGAGCTGAGAACTGATTTGTAATGCGCTAAGATCAACAACAGAATTTGATCCTGAGGTGAGGATATACATTTTTGCCGTAGCTGTATATTTTGGAGATATCAGGAAAAAAGTGATCATAAATGCTATGATTGCACCACCAAACAAAAACCCCAAAATATCAAGAATGTGTCCCCACAACAGATAAGCAATTTCGCTAAGATCAATTTCTTCTTCCTCGGAGTCATTCATCATTGCCGTCATTTGCGGCAATTGGTTTTTTGTTTCAAAATCTTCCACACGAGCCTCCTTATATACTTGATAAACAATCCTTCTAATTATATTCTTTGTCTTGCAAATTCTTCCGTCATAATGCACATTGTTGCTCCGCCACACTACTTTTGCGCTAAAATACAAATATGATTTTATTCAGAAAAAAGCCAGAGTTTGTTTTGATGCATAAGAACATCCCTGTTGTACAAGGAACATATAGCTTTTCACACCACGGATTCCGTGAGATCACCAATATTATCACCCCTGAACATCTCCCATTGGGAAGTGTCAGAGATAATCAGCTTTCTCTTCACCGCCTTAATCACTGGTTGCGGTGGCGTGGTATTCCGCAATATCGCGTTGGGCTGTTACAACTAGAAAGCCGACTTGAGATACATGATCCTCTTGACCTGCTTGAAAGGGAATATTCACTTTCGGTGAGCGATACATACTGGCTGAAAAATACCGACGATAAAGCTGAATGGGATGAGATCAACTTTTTTCATCGTTCCTTTGATCAAAATGGTTTTGGTCAGGCGATGTTTTCGACTTTAAATAAGCCAGCAGGACATTATGCCCGCCACACCCCGAATAATACCACATGCGGATATCACCGCAAAGCATGGTTTAGAAGGCAGAATGATCTTTATCTCCTGAAAGGTGGTTCTCCATTTTACCAACAGGAACCAATAAATGAATGGCTTGCCTCTCAGGTGGCGGATCTTCTCGGAATACATGCAGTTCATTATGATGTAGAAATTTATGAAAATAATATCGTCTCTGTATGTGAATCAACGACTGACGATAACACGGATCTCATCACTGCAGGAGACATTCTGAATATTGGTACTCCTCCTCAGGATCAATTTCAACTTCCATACTATATCAGTCTTTTACAGAAACAAGGCATCCAGGATGCTGCTGGAAAAATCAGCGATATGCTCGTGATGGATTATCTTCTTATGAATTCCGATCGTCATAATCAGAATCATGGAATTTTAGTAGATGCAGCAACCATGCAATGGAAAGATATTGCACCTGTTTTTGATACCGGCACAGGATTGGGTTGTCTTGTATCTGATGACGAAATACTATCGCAGGAAACACAAAATATCTGTGAACTGTTTAATGCAAAACGCTTTTCACACGAGTTATTGCTCTCATATATTGATTTCAAACGATACGATTTCACCACTTTAAACAACCTTCCACGCGCTTATGGTAATAAATTGGTGCAATATCAGCAGCTTAGCGGCATTTCCAATAAACGTATAGAAAATGCTTACCGTCTTTTCTACCGCAGGATAAACAGCTTGAAAAGGGCAGCATTAAAAGTTTCAGCCAGGTAATAATACCTGGCATTATTACATTCCCTATTTCCACTTTTCCAGGAATATTTCCGGATTGTTCAGATATTCTTCAATCAATTCCAATTCACCATCTTCTTCATTAGACTTTGGCGCAACCCTGCCAACTTCCTTCTTCAACTGCTCATTTCCATTTGCCATCACAAAGCCATAACCAGCTTCCAATAACATTTCTCTGTCATTCATGGCATCACCAAATGTCATGACTTCTTCCATTTTGAGATTCCAGATATCCAAAAGTTTCTGGACAGCCATACCTTTATTGATACCTGGTTTAACAAGGTCAATGTCGCCATGACCACTTGTTACAGCACGAAGCTTTCCTTTCAATTTCTCATTGAGTTCATTGGCAATTCTGTCCGCATGTTCCTCTTCTGCTGCAAGAGACATCTTGATAATGCGGTCATCAATGGATGTAAAGTCTTCGACCTTTGCAAGGCGTGGGAAATAGCGGCGATAGATATTGACCAGCTCATCATCCATCTCCATACCACAATATGCACTCTTTGCACCATTGACCAATACTGTATGAATTTCAGGATAGGTTCTGACAAGACTGACCGCTTCCTTCCATACATCCGTTTCAATCTCAGCAACAGACATTTCTTTTCCTTCATTGATGATCAATGCCCCATTTTCAGAAATAAATGCCATTTCTTCCGGATGATCAAAGAAGGAAATCAGCTGGTAGTACTGGTTGCCGCTGGCAACCGCAAAGCGGATACCAGAGTGATGCAGACGATCAAGAATTCCATCAAATCTTTCCTTGTCATAGGACATGTCCCGATGGTAAAACGTTCCATCAAGATCAGTTACAATCAGTTTAATAGCCATACAAATACTCCTTAACCTACGCAGATTATAGCATTGCAACAAGCTTCTTCTGCTTGTCAAAACATACAAAAAGAGCCTCTGTTACGAAGCTCTTCGTCGATCAGTCATTCATCAGCTTTCTTGCCTGGGCAATTGCACCCTTGCCATCCATTGTACCATAAGTGCGCATATCGATGGAATCAATCGGTTTGCCCGGATACTTGTCCTGCAACTGCTTCAAAGCATAGCGAACCTGTGGTCCAAGCAGTACGACATCTGCTGTTGGCGCATACTTTTCTTCTTCCGACAGGCCATGCGCATGAATCTCATAATCCTTTCCTGCCACTTTGGCAGCTTCCTTCATCTTGTTGACGAGAAGGCTTGTGCTCATGCCACCTGCACAGAATAAAACAATTATCTTATCAGCCATTATCTTTTCCTCCTGCATAATTCTCAACTGTTACCACAATTATAGCGCTTACATTTGTAAAAGTGTGATGCACATTCGAAAATTTTGGAGCGCCGAAAACTCTGGCAATAAACCAGAGTCATTTACATGCGAATTCAACCCCAAATGTCTTTGGTTAAAGATTAATCACACTCCATGTTTTCCCCCATGAATTAATTTCACTTTCAAAACCAAGAGACAGTTTTGCATATTCTAAATTACCATCTGAAGCTTTTACGCCAGCCTCTTCATTCTCATCTATCATGTGCATCACAGCAATTTTACAGTATGTTTATCCCCAAATGATTACAGCCACCCCATCAGTGATGTTTTCATAAGGATCAAAATAAGTTTTGTCTGTCTGATATAGTCTATGCACCGAAGAAGAAACCGAAGAGTAGAGAATTTCATAGCACCCCTCGACAAGATCTCTGCTATCCGGGAGTCTATACGTATAGCCAAGTGCATTTGTATCTTCTTTTATGCCTTCTAATGAGCATGTCCAGATGCTGTCATCATTTTCATCCGCTATTTGTACGATAAGGTAATCCAAGTCGAGAATCTGGATGGTGTATGTACCTGCTTCTGAAGGGTCATATTCCTGATATACATTCCACCTTCCATCCTGATAATAGAGAACCTGAAAATGAGTCGAATCTGTATTTTCCTTGGACAGTTTCAATTCATATGTTCCTTCTTCTGGAGACAAGATTACAATGCTGGAAACTTTGCTACGATTATAGACTATGTCTGCAATGATAACATTTACAAGAGACAAACATATTATAGAAATGAATCTTTGCTTTGTCACACGCGCACAAACCGATGACGATCTGTATATACAGCATAATCATATTCTGCAGAATAATATACAGCAGTATCTATCCCAGAATACTGATTGTATCTATATACATCATACCGGGTCACTTTATACATAAAGGAGCGTTGCAGAACCACTGGAACACCTATTATATCTGTGGTGAATATTGACCCCGAAATGGATGGCGTCGCAATTCCTGGCTGAATCCCAATAGAAATCGAAAAAGCTTGTCCAGCTATAGACAAGCTGAACGAAACAGTTTCGCTTACTTGAGGTGAATCGGTCACAACAAACCCCTCATTAGTACTATTAAAAATACGCCCGCCTTCATTTTGTCCAAAGCAGGTAGCATAGGGCGACCAACCTGTTATTGCATATCCTCTATTCACATAATAATACGCATATTGGTCAACTCTTGCAGGAGAAATATTACTGTCTTGTGCAGAAATCGGAACCAAAAATGCTGTAGCAGTAGTGCAAATATAAAGCAAGAACGACAAAAATGACTTTATTATACTTCTCATTTTATGACCTCATAACCAATTATATAGAATATCCAAATCTGTCTGGGGTTTTGAAAGTGAATCCAACCCGTGGGGAAAACGTGGGGTGTGATTGAACTTTAACCAAAGACATTTGGGGTGAAATT
>CASEPS010000071.1 GCA_949289855.1 uncultured Erysipelotrichaceae bacterium | reverse complement strand
CTCAATGCCGGTAAATTAAGCGGCTTGACAAGCTGAGCTTCTCACGATACTTCATCTTTCATGATGGGGTATCTTTTTTTTAATTTTTGCCTGTCAGGGCTTGACAACTCCTGAAATTTCGGGCCGCTTCGCGGCCTTTGTAAAAGATGTGGGCATTGAGGAGGACCACATCTTATGATCATTTATTCTGTTGTTTGTTTGCTTTGCATTGTGTTATTTGTTTTGGCTGTTTGCCTTTCATTGGTCTCTGTACTTATTTATCCGGTATTTTCTTCCTTTTATGTGCCGGCAGGGGGTGACTGTTATGATTGACAATCCCCTTGTCCTCTTCCGCAGGTTTCTTGACAATGAGCTTGAAAAGTTTCTTCCTGTCATCCGTGGCTGGAATAAAAAAGCTTTTACCAGGAAAGCCAAAATCAGCCTGATTGATCTTTTCAGGCAGATGATCTTTCGTCAGAATGTTACCCAGTTTAGTGAGGTTATGAAGTATTATAATTCCATGAACAGAAATTCTCCCGTTAATGAAAAATCCTTCTTCCTGGCAAGAAGAAAAATTAATCCCGATGCAGTTCGTCTCATGTCTGATGAATTTATTGCGTCTGTCTATGACAATTACGACAGCAGTATCGATAAATGGAACGATCTTCTGGTTCTTGGCGTAGATGGCTCCAAATACATCGTTCCTTCTACCGATAAAAACAAAAAATTTTTCGGCACGACTATCAATAAGTCTGATGTCCAGCCAGCTATGGCTCTTGTCTCCACACTTCATGACTGTATGAATGGACTGAAGCTGGATGTCCGGATTGACAGGATTGATGGAAGTGAACGTCAACTCGCTGCACGTCATATCAATCAGTATTGTGAAAGATATACAAAGAAAGCTGTATTTGTTTTTGACCGCGGTTATGTATCTATCCGTCTGATGGATCAGATTATCAATGCAGGACAGTATTTTCTGATGCGCTGCAGTTCTTCAGCGTACAAAAAATACTTTGAACAGGTAAATGCCAGTGAATGCAGGGAACTGGAAGTCAGTTTCAATAGTGTTGAAACTAACGAGTATCGTAACGACAAATCATTCAGAACCCATCTGATGAATACGGTGTATCATCTAAGGTTTGCCAAAGTTATTATCGGAAAGGATGACGATGGTAACGATATCGAAGAACAGCTTGTTACAAATCTTCCCGAAGAACTGGCAACACCGGAGAAGCTGAAAGATCTGTACTGGAAAAGATGGTCAATAGAGACATCATACAACAGGCTGAAAAACAGAATGGACACAGAGGAATTCAGCGGATACAGTCCAGAACTGGTAGTGCAGGATATCTACGCGGATGCCTGGATGTTCAACCTTGTATCATTGAAGATCAGGGAAGCGGATGAAAAGAAGCCATTGGAACAGAAACATGGAAGATATATCATCAGCCGCAACTTCAACAAGGTGTTAGGAACGTTAAAGGATAACCTGCTGAAATCTATCCTGAGCGAGTATCCCGAAGAAAGAGAGAGACTGTCACAGCAGATAGATGACACAATAGAAACATCACTGAACTGGGTGAAAGATGAGCCAAGACAGTTTGAAAGAAAGACACCTGTTAACAAATCACGGATGTCAAACAGGAAGTCATATTAAACACGATGAATCAAAAAAACAAAAGCTGAAGCGAAAGATGTTTTCATAATGCCTGTAAACAGCATAGTAAAACCGGTCATGAAGTTATCCAACCTCACGACCGGTTTTAAGTTTCAGATTCAATTCAATTTGTCAAGCCGCTTAATTTACCGGCATTGCTCTGATCCTGCAGTATTTTATGTTTCATCTTTATCCATAGAAGAAAGAACAATCCTTGCATATGCTCCATTTTTCTTATCTTCCGGATGAGGTTCCAATCCGATAATTGTAATATCGCTTTGTCCGGGTCCATAAACCCAATACATTCTCATCGCACCACTATTCTTGTTTTCCAGATAAGATTGCCACACTTTCATTCCATAACGTTTTGATAAAGGCTTTATTTCATGAGTTTGAAGACCTGGGTACATCGGATCATCTGCCAGAAGTTTCAATGCTTAACCCCATTTTTTATACAATCGCTTTTCATTTCTATTAATTTTTCCTGATCGGTACTTTTTTTGTAAAGAGAACCACAATTCTTGCATTTCAGGAATTCACATTCGTATTTGAAATTGCATGCTTGTTTCCTATCAGAAATCTGACAAATCTATCACAGAAGAAACATTCCCATTATTGAAATTTTTGATTGCTTCATCCATCTCAGATAATGTTTTTGCAGAAATAGATTTCGGCGCGGTCAATTCGCGTGGCTCAAGAAGAATACAACCATTTTTATGTTCTTTTACTATGTAATACTGGTAAACTGCTCCCCTGAGAGTAATTCTCTTTTTATTGTCAAGATGTGCAACATATTCTTTAACCATTTCCATTGTAATACCTCCAACGCAATTGTGGTGGGATTTCCCACTTCAACTATTATAATATTCTTCAAGTTTTTCACTGTCAATTGCCTTAATTGATATGCACCAATAATAAGGATTAACCTGTAGAACTCGGCAAAATAATAAATTCATTTTTCCATAGAGATGTAAAAAGTATTTAGCAGCTCTTCAAGCTCACTTTCTTTGCCATTTCTTCTATATTTGAAAAAGCGGTCAATCTTCAGATTGATCGCTTTACACAATGCTTGGCATAAATTTGATACAATACAATAGTATTATTTTGTGGACAGTCCTGCTCTTTGCAATGCCCTGACAATTAATGGTATCAATACAAGATCAACGACAACAGCTGGTGCTGTAGCCACAAAGTAGGAACTGATCCAAAGCTGCAAGGAATAATTGCCGGCATTGAGAATAAATCCGGTGACAATACCACCAGCAATTCTGCCAAGAATCATAGAAACAAGCAATGCTGCATAGACTTTTGCCATGCCTTTCAGTGGCAGCTTTTTCATCAAAAGTCCTGTTGTCAATCCATAGACACCAAGTTCACATGCCATGGCGAGAGGTCCCTGAGGAGGAAGACCATTGATGAGATAGGACAAAATTGGTGTAACAACACCTGTCACAAGCCCTTCTGCCGGACCAATGGCAAGTCCGGCAATCAATACCGGAAAGTGCATTGGGGAAAACATGATATTGATCTGCTGACCACCAAAATTCTTTAACACTGTCACAATGGCAAGACCAATCGCAATCATCAGTCCGGTAAGTACAATACTTCTTGTTTTACGCATAAATTTACTCCTTTTCATGCAAAAAAGGCGCACGCATATACTTTGTGCGCACGCCTTCTGGTATGCTTATCTGACACTTCTGTATCAGTCATCTGGCTTCTGCCTGGTAATTATTTAATCACCATTTATCAATTCATGCAAGTATGACTGCTTCATGAGGTCCAAGAACGCCTGCTTTATGAGAACCTGTAGAAAGCAATACTTCTTTACCTTCGTCAAGCGTCGCATCATAAGACTGTTCTTCTTCTGTCCAGTTGGCAAGAATGATCACTTCACCCTGTTCACCAGTTCTCTTATACGCAAAGATTTCTTCACTATCATCGAGCAATGATGCATAACTGCCTTCTACAAGTACCGGACATGTTTCTCTTATCTTTGCAAGTCTGCGGTAGTACTGGAGAACAGAATCCGGATCCTTTTCTTCCACCTCAGCATTCTGCACAGCATAGTTTTCATGGACTGGCAGCCATGGCGTACCAGATGTAAAGCCGGCATTCATTTCACTGTTCCACTGCATCGGGGTACGGGCATTATCACGTGACCAGTCATGTACAAAGGAAAGTGCTTCTTCTTTGGTAAAGCCATCTTCCAGGGCAAATTTGTACTGACCATGGCTGGAAATGTCATTATAGATGGAAATATCATCCCATGCCACATTGTCAAGACCCAACTCTTCACCCTGGTAAATAAATGGTGTACCACGCAATGTATAGAGCAATGTGCCGAGTACTTTGGCAGCACCTGTCTTATCTTTCTGCTTCGGGAAGTAATGGGAAATGGAACGCGGCTGATCGTGGTTTTCAAAGAAGATCGGATACCAGCCATTTGTCTTTGTGGAAGCCTGAGATGCATTGATTGCCTTCTTGAGATCCGTCAGCTTCCATGGTGTTGTACGGCACCAGATTTCACCATTTCCAAACTGCAGGGAAACGTGGGAGAATTCCATTAACATGTCAAACACACCATGTTCACCTACCCATTCAGGTAATTCTTCTGCCGCAACACCATTGGCTTCCGCAACCATGAAGATGTCATCGCCATGGACATTGTCACGAAACTCATGAAGATAATCGAGAATGCCCGGGGTGTTGGCAGTCAGTGGATGGATGGCACTGCTGCCATCTTCTGCATCAACCGGTCCATCTTTGAATTCATCTGGTTTGCGGATATAGGTAATAGCATCTACACGGAAGCCACCTACACCCTTCTCACACCAGAAGTTACAGATATTTGCGGCTTCTTTGCGCACTTCCGGGTTTGCCCAGTTGAGATCTGGCTGGGCAGCCGCAAATGTATGGAGGTAATACTGTCCTCTTTCTTCACACCATGTCCATGCACTACCACCAAAAATACCTCTCCAGTTTGTCGGTGCACTGCCATCCGGTTTTGCGTCTCTCCAGATATACCAGTCAGCGTATGGATTTGTTTTATCCTTCTTGGACTCGATAAACCACTTGTTCTGATCTGATGTATGGTTGAAGACAAAGTCCATCACTATGCGGATATTATGTTTCTTTGCCTCAGCAATGAGATCTTCCATGTCTTCCATTGTTCCATACGATGGATCGATGTTGTAATAATCCGCAACATCATAACCGTTATCCACCATCGGCGAAGCAAATACCGGTGTAAGCCACAATGCCTCTACACCAAGTTCCTCGAGATACCCGAGTTTCTCCTTTACACCTTTAAGGTCACCTGTACCTTTATTGCCGGTATCAAGAAAACTCTTTGGATAACATTCAAAGACTGCTTTTTTCTGCCACCATTTCATGATTTTAACTCTCCTTTTCAAAATCCTCTTTCTGTTTCCATTATACCCAATCATGGCGCGGAAAACATATGGTATTTCATGCCTGAAATAAAACATACGGAATACTGTATGAACGAATAATTCCATTTCGAAACCGCTCTCATTTAATTTTTAGTTCACATCATGACATCAATTGACTAAAATTATGAACGTCATAAAAGGAAAGGCAAATAAGGGGGTACTTATGAAAACATTTTTTCAAAAGAACATAGAGCCGAACAGGAAAGTCAGGCTCATCGAATTGATTTCTCTTGTCGTATTGCTCATCTCTTCTGTTGGGGCATATGTCTTTGGCACAATGAAGGTAAACGCCAGCCCTGGTAAACTCACCTTCGTCAAAGAAGTTGAAATGACACGCGATATAGAAAACGAAGAATGCGACCTGGAGGAAATGAGCGCATGTGAAGTTGTCTACCAGAGTGAAGATGGCGAAATGCGCGTGATGTATTCTCAGGAAGAATATGAAAACAACACAGAAACTTCCATTACAGCATATGCATTCGAAACCGAAGATGGTCACACCTTGTTCTTTGACCATGAAGATGTCACTGCTGCTGAGGCACAAACTGCTTACCAGAGCATGATGGCAGATGAAACAATGGTGGTGTTCAACTATGCAAATGCAACATTCATTCTCACTTTGTCAGTACTTGTGATGTATGCCTTTGGCAGACAGTTTACAACCTATGAAAAATGCTGGTTCCTCAGCATCATGGTGCTTGCGACCATATTTGCAGTACTGTTCCCTGAGGAAAGTGCAAATGGCATTAACGGCATCATAATCATGTGTCTCTATCTGCTTGACACATTCCTCAACATTCTGTGTGAATTGTTAATTTCCAAGCAGTCCAGATACAACTTCCTTGTATCCGTATTTGTTGAAATCACCGAAATTGCTATTTCCCTTGTACTTATGTACAGATTTGCAACACTTGCAACAACACTGTTCTTCTGGCTGCCAATCGATATCATCAGCTACATCAACTGGTCCAAACATAAAGATGATGAAGAAGATGAGCTGACCATGGTCAGAAGACTCAAGGGATGGCAGGAAGTACTTGTCATTGCCGGCATTGTCATCTGGACAATTGTTGTCGGATATCTATTGAGCGGTCTTGATATCGCAACCGATTTCTATAACAACCAGACATTAGAAACGGCCATCATCTACATCGATGCCTGTGCTTCTGCAGTAGGCATTGCCAATGGTCTGTTTATCTTCTTCCGCTTCCGTGAACAGTGGATTGCCTGGTATATCTGTGCAGCTCTTGAAGCTGTCATCAACATCCTTTCCGGTCAGTATGTTCTGCTCATTTTGAAGCTCGGTTACTTCACCAATACAACCTATGGCTATATCAAATGGACAAAGTACATCAAGTCCCATCAGGAAGAAAAGAAGCTTTCCCTGTTCTAAGTGACTTGAGATTCTTTGCAGGATTTGTAAAATAGTATTGAAAGATACATAGAAAGAAGGAGAAATTATGTCAATTTCAGCAGGTGATTTCAGAACAGGTTTGACAGTTATCGTTGATAATGATCCATGGCAGGTACTTGATTTCCAGCATGTAAAGCCTGGCAAAGGTGCCGCAATTCTGAAAACAAAAATGAGAAATCTGAAAACTGGCAGTGTTCAGGAACGCAACTTCAACGCTTCCACGAAGTTTGAACAGGCAAATATTTCCAAGAAGACCGCACAGTTTTCCTACACAGCAGACAACACCTATTACTTCATGGACCTTGAGACATATGAAACATATGAATTAAGTGAAGAGCGCCTTGATTTCAACAAGTATTTCATTGTTGAAGGTTCCGAAGTAACACTGTTATTCTTCGATGGTGAACTGCTGTCCATTTCCGTTCCGGAAAAAGTGGAACTCACTGTCACAGAAACAGATGCCGCTATCAAAGGTGCACCATCCAACCAGACTAAGGATGCTGTTACGGAAACCGGCCTCAGACTTCGTGTTCCGCAGTTCATTGAACCGGGTGAAAAGATCATCGTCTTTTCCACTGACGGCAAATATTCAGGAAGAGCATGAGGTGCTCTTCTTTTTTCTTATGAACAGAACAGCTTTGATTACCGGTGCTGCAAGAGGCATCGGAAGAGCCATCGCCCTACAGCTTGCAAAAGATGGCTATAACATAGTCATCAACTACAACACTTCAAAAAAAGAAGCGGAAGAACTCGCTTCAAAGATTAAAAATGACTATGGGATAAAGTGTCTTGCCCTGCAGTGTGATGTCAGTGACGAAGAAGCGGTAGACAAGATGATTACAACAGTTGAAGAGCAGCTTACTGGTGTAGATGTTCTCATCAACAATGCTGCAATTGACCTTTCCAATTTGTTTCATCTCAAAACGGCCGAAGAATTCCGCAAAACGCTCAATGTCAATGTGGTAGGTGCTTTCAATGTTGCCAAACGCGTCTATCCGTATATGTTAAAAAATGACTATGGACGCATCATCAACATCTCTTCGACCAATGGCATGAACACCTATTATCCGATGTGCATTGACTACGATGCTTCCAAAGCCGCACTCATTTCTCTGACACATGATCTTGCCATGGAAATGGGACCTGACATCCATGTCAATTGCATTGCACCAGGGTTTATTGGCACAGAGAATGAACTGGATGGCTATGATGAGGAATTCCTCAAATCTGAAACAGAGAAAATCATGGTCAAACGCTATGGGAAACCAGAAGAAGTTGCCTACCTGGTCAGTTTCCTTGTCAGTGATAAAGCAGATTTCATTGACAATACCATCATCCGCATTGATGGAGGACAGGCTGGCAGTATGTAAAAGACGAGGTCACCCTCGTCTTTTTTCATTTGTTGAGATTGTTCAATGCAAGCAGAATGGACAGCTTTCCATATTCCAGTGTTAATCCACCCTGCATATAGAGACGGTATGGCGGAACAACTGGCGCATCTGCACTGAGTTCAATGGTACTGCCCTGGGTAAAGCTGCCTGCTGCCATGACTTCATTGAATGGATAGCCAGGCATTGGTGCACTCATGACTTTGACATAGGAATCAATCGGACTGGAAGACTGGATGCCCTGTGTGAACTGGACAAGCTTTTCTTCACTGCCAAGTTCCAATGTCTGAATGATATCCGTTCTTTCTTCATCATGGCGTGGGCTGACATTAGCATAACCGAGTTTTTCCAGCATATATGCAGCAAACACCGCTGTCTTCAACGCATTGCGCACAGCACCAGGAGCCATGAATATACCTTTGAAGAACTGGATGTTCTGGTTGAAGTTTGCGCCGAGGTCCTTACCGATGCCAGGTGCTGTCAGTCTTTCCGCAATCATATGGATGAGATCTTCTCTTCCGGCAAGATAGCCACCTGTAGAGGCAACACCACCACCAAGGTTCTTCATGAGAGAACCAATGACAACATCTGCCCCGACATGACCTGGTTCAATCTTTTCAACAAGTTCTCCATAGCAGTTATCGACAACGATGATGACATTTGGATCAACCGCCTTAATCTTTTTGATAATCCGTTCAATCTTGTACATCATCAGTGACTTACGTCCAGCATAGCCTCTTGAGCGCTGGATCTCCACCACTTTGACAGGACTCTTCTTTATTCTGGATAGAATTGCCTCATCATCAAAGTCATCATGGATGAGATCAATCTTCTCATACTTCACACCATAGGACTTTAAGGACTGGCTGGAATCGCCAATGATGCCAATCATCTCCTGCAAAGAATCATATGGATCACCTGTGATGGATAACATCACATCTCCATGTCTCAACAATGCACTAAGACCAAGATAAATGGCATTTGTACCACTCATGATCTGCGGTCTTACAAGGGCATCTTCACAGCCAAGCACTTTCGCAAAAATCTTTTCCAGCTTATTGCGACCTTCATCATAATTTCCATAGCCATTGATATCCGCAAAATCACTGTAGGACACACCATTTTCAATAAATGCTTCAAGAATTTTGTCAGAATTATACTGACAGATGTCATCGATGTTGTGATAAATATCCGCCAGGTCTTTGTCTGACTGTTTTGCAAGTTCAAGTAAATCTTTATGTATCTGATCTATGATCATCTCACTACCTCCGGGTGTCTATTATAAAGCAAAGATGGCAGGATTACCGCCATCTTTGTAAAAATCACGCTTGTCTGTTCTTTGGAAGAATGATCATTGCCTTGAACAGGTCTCCATCAATCTGTATGTCAAACTCACCTGACATCAGTTCAGTCAAAGACTTTGCAATATTGAGACCAAGACCAGAACCTTCGGTATGTCTTGAGGAATCACCTCTTACAAACCGTTCCATGAGTTCATCAGAAGATATATTGAGTTCATCTCTCGATGTATTCTTGATGATGATTTCCACATGGTCCTCATCTTTTGCATAAGCATCAATATACACTCTTGTTCCCCTGAGTCCATACTTTGCACAATTGGACAAGAGATTTCTCAACACCCGCCATAACAGCCTTCCATCACTATAGGCATAAAGAGGAATGTCCTTCACCGTTGGCACAACCGTAAGACCTGCCAATGCAATCTTGTCTTCATATTCCGCAAGTGCCTGATCGATGATTTCCTTCACATCCGTTTTCATCAGGTTGACTGTTATATTACCAGTACTTGCCTTGGAAGCTTCTACCACATCTTCTGTCAGTTTCTTCAGACGTTGTGACTGCCTGTCCAAAACAGCAACATATTCCTTCCCTTCTTCTTCCGTATGTTCTTTCTGCAACAGATCGACATAGTTGATGATGGAAGTCAATGGTGTCTTGATATCATGGGAAACATTGGTAATCAGCTCTGCCTTGAGACGTTCGCTCTTCATCCGTTCATCAATTGCCCGTAACATGCCTTCACTGATTTTTTCATAGTTTTCCGCATATTTCCGGAATGGTCCGATCAGCCATTTCTTATCCTTTTCACTAAAAGTAAAGGACAGGTCACCACTGGCAAGAGATTTGGAAGCTTTCTGCATTTTCTCAAAAAACCATGCACAATAGATAGCCAGCACTGCCAGAATCGCTGAAAACAGGGCAACAATTGTAGCAAAACCTGTATAGTAATTGGCTATACCACAGACATACCATTGTACAAGCAGCCAGATTGCTGTTCCAATTGTTACAAGCGGAACAGCAGGAATCATATGGAAGATTCCAATAATTGCATAACACACTTTATAAACAAGTGTATTGCGATACCACCCGCCTGCTTTGACACGCCTTGCGGTCGTCATCAGCCATGCATAGATCAACAGGCTTACACCCAGCAGGATGAAAATCATCCATACCATCTCAATCTCTAATGAAAGTGATGGAAATCCTGTCGTGGTTAACATCACAAATACAAGTCCCACACCCCAATAGATCAAAGATAACAGGTCAAACGGAATTTTGTCTTCCATATACAGGGTAATGCCTTCTTTGCCTCTGACATGTCCTGTCGCCGTAAATTCATAGATAAGTACAAGGATAAAGAGAAGTGAAAGACCAATACAGACTCCCAACGGTACAGGTACAGCATGCATGGAAAAGTCATAGACCTCACGCATGCTGCGGTATACATCATCATAAGGAAGACCTTCCAGAAGTCTGGCGTCTACCTGATATACCGTATCTGTTTTATCCGCATCAGAAACAGAAGAAACTATGTACACATTGCCATATTCATCTGCCACAATGAAGAATTGTTCTTCATGGGCATACTGCTTCTCAGGCAGTTCTACAACCTGTTTGTCATCAGTGACATTACGGATACCATATTTCAGATTTCCATACTCAGTTTGCGAAACAGAATCTTCGCCATAGTTCGTAATACTCCATATGAAATTCTCTGCATCTGCCTGCATCATATTGTCACAATATTCCGTTTCTTCAAATGCAGATGCGGTTTCTTTGGAAAAATAATATTCCCTGAAAACAAGTGATGAACCACACCATACAAGCAATGCGCCAAGAATGCATAATGCCACTACACCCAGTGCCTTCATCCAGCCACTATAAAAAATACTATCTCTATTCTTCATGTTCATTCTTTCTCCATCTTATACCCCTGTCCCCATACAACTTTGATACTGCGGGGATCACCAGGATTGATTTCTACTTTCTCCCTGAGATGGCGGATATGAACTGCCACCGCATTGTCACTGCCAAATGGTTCATCTTTCCAGACCTGCTTGTAAATCTCAGCCGAAGAAAATACCTTGCCAGGATTGTTCATCAGTAATTTCAATATGCCATATTCCATAGGGGTAAGTGTCACCGGACTGCCATCCACAAGCACAATCTTTTCTTCATCGTTGAGCGATATGCGGCCAATGGTAATCGTTCCTGTTTTCTTCTGTCCACCAAGGGTTGTATATCGTCTGAGTTGTGAGCGCACCCTGGCAATCACTTCAGTAGGATTAAATGGTTTTGTCACATAATCATCTGCCCCAATGTTCAGACCAAGTATTTTGTCACTGTCCTCACTTTTGGCAGTAAGCAGAATGACCGGCACATTGTACTTTTCCCGCAATAAGGAAACTGCTGTAATCCCATCCATTTCAGGCATCATGATATCCATCAGCACCAGATCAATCTTCTTTTCCTCCAGAACCTGTAATGCCTGTTTGCCTGTATATGCCTTCTCTATCTGATATCCTTCTGGTTTCAGATAAATTTCCAAAGCAGAGACAATATCTCTGTCATCATCCACAATCAATACGGTTGTCATCTTCATCCCTCTTTTCTATCTGTTCTTATTGTACGCAATCCGCAATTAAGAAAATACTGCCCAAATATTTAAGAATTGTTTAACAATTTCGCAATTAGCATCTTTTTGTGTCAGCAGATCTGTCAACATATAGACATCAAAGGAGATACTATATGAAAAAACAAATGATCGCAGCACTTGCTGCAATACTTCTTGTTTCCTGTGGCAGTGAAACAACCGGCACATCTTCTGCGCCATCACAAACAGCTTCAATTGAAGAAACTGTCATTCTTGATCAGGGTGGTCGTGAACTACTCCGACTTATAGAAGTCGGAGCTTCCTGCTTCAACCACTACTGCACTGGTTGCGATTTCTCACAACGCAGTG
>CASEPS010000070.1 GCA_949289855.1 uncultured Erysipelotrichaceae bacterium | reverse complement strand
CGCAATCCTCCTTATTATGATTTCCAATAATGTAAGCGCTTTAATTATAACAGTTTTCCGTCATTCTGTAACCGTTTTCATACAATGCATGAAAAAAAGACGCATCACTGCGTCTTCAGTACAGATTCTGAATCTGCCAGTCAATCGTCCCTCTTCCCTTTTCATTGAGAAACGCATTGGCTCTGGAAAAATGATGACAGCCGAAAAAACCATAATGGGCAGAAAGAGGAGAAGGATGAGGGGCTTCCAGCACAAGATGTTTTGTCTCATCGATCATCGTTTTCTTTGCTCTGGCATTTCTTCCCCATAACAGAAAGACAACCGGCTCGTTTAAACGATTGATATGTTCAATCGCATGATCGGTAAATATCTCCCAGCCTTTTCCCTTATGGGAAAGCGGATGGGAATCCTCTACGGTAAGTATCGTATTCAAAAGGAACACACCCTGTTTTGCCCATGGCATAAGATAACCATTATCCGGCATATAACAGCCACAGTCTTCCTGCAGTTCCTTATATATATTGATAAGAGATGGAGGAACTTTGACACCGGGATTTACAGAAAAGCACATCCCATGTGCCTGTCCTTTCTGATGATATGGATCCTGCCCGAGAATCACCACCCGTATATCCTCTATATCACAGCTTTCAAAAGCCGAAAATACCTGTGCTTTTGGGGGATAGATATCCTTTGTTTCATATGCCTCATGAATAAAGTGGGAAAGATTGACAAAATATGGTTCTTTCCACTCTATCTGAAGCCATGGCCACCAGTTGTTATGTATCATCGCTCTCCTCCTTATGCAAAGGGATTGTTCTTTATGCGCTTACGCTTCCATACAGCAGTGCCAATGACCCCAAAAACACAGACACCTGCCACAATGAGATAGATGGTGCTGTCGCTGTTTTCTTTCTTCGGAATGTATACACCACCGCTTTCTTCTACCCATTGTTTCACATCTTCTTCAACCGCATCCAGCATACGCGGACCGCCATCAAGAATGACTTTATGGAAAGCCTCCGCATCAAATGCATTACCAAGAGACTGTTCTGCATATTCACGCATGTTGAGCATTCTCATCATGCCGTAGCCATAGCTGCCATAGTCGCCAGGATAACAAATTACCATATCATAGAGATCCGGCGCAACAATACTGTTGAGACCAAGCGTCTCCAGATATTCCCCAAGCTCTGCTTCATCATAGCCAAGATAGTTGACAGCGATATCCGAAACAGCACTCAGGGCATAGTTCAGGGCAAGCTCACTTGTCATCAGTGAAGCATCGTCTTCTGACAGCACATTCCAGTCAAGTGCCTGCAGTTCAGCATACATCGCCCAGCCTTCTGAATAGCCAAGGAAACTGCATACTGTTCTCAACAGCAGTGGATCTGTGCCAAGATAATACACATGCTGGTAAAGATGTCCCGGATACCCTTCATGGGCGAGTGTCTGATAAAGTGTATTGGCATCGGTTACACCATCACCATTGATCTTGATGGCATTTTCGTGATATGCATCCACGGGAGATCCGACATAATAGGCAAGCACATTCCCAGATACAACCGATGGATCAAGATATTCAGCCGTATAGCTGACATCCTCAATGGATGGAAAATCATAGTCCGTAAGATGTTCGGAAAGATAGGACAATACCTCATCCGGATCTCTCATATTCACAGAACCATAGGAATCTCCCTGTTGTAACTGACCAATATATGTGCGGATCGTTTCTTTCAAAAAAGCATCGAGATCTTCAAACTGTTCTTCTGCACTTCTTGTTGTACTGCTGTTATTCTGCAACACCATTTCAAAATATTCAGCACCGCCTTCAATACCGGCAAAACCAGTGTCACTGCCTGTCCCCCGCAATGCCGAAAGCCTGTCCCGCACATTTCTGCAAGCAGGCAATACCGTATTGCGCACAAGATCACTTACCTGTGTTTTGTAATCCACCTTTGCCCCATCACTGAGATAGCCTGCCGCATCCACATCATTTTCAAAATCCACAAGAATCGGGTTTTCTTCTGTTTTGGCAGTAAAGGCATCAATGGACGCAAGTGTTTCATCCAATGCACTATCTGCCATAAAATATCCCTTCCCAGCCTGCTGCTCGGTCAATGTCATCGCCGAATCAACATAAGCCGGAAAAGAAGAAAGCAGGGAGATGTAATCCTTAAAATCCTGTTCACCATAGAAGACAAACTCCGTGAAGTTTGTGGAAGTGTTGAGGATGATGTTACTGCTCGGAGTAAACAACCAGTTGAAATCTGGATTTGCAGCCCTGTCACGCTGATCGATATAGGCAGCCATGATCGCATCATAATCGGTTTTCTGTTCTTCCGATAATCTGTCTTTATCAAAACTTTCCAGCTTATCGATCATATCTTTTGCCTGCTCGCGCATCTCCCGAAAGCTTTCCTGATTGATTTCACCCAATGTCACCTCAGGTTTTTCAATGCCCATTGCTGCATAATCTTTTACCGTAAAATGCATAGTCAGGTAATCTGACTCCATGGTATCAATAAAATCCTGTTCAATCAGCGCATCAAATGCCTCATTGCGCTCTTCGGCATGAACCGGAACAACCGCAATTGTCACAAACGAAAGTGGTAATACACATAATGCAGTCTGTATGTACTTAACTATATTTCTCATAAGAACTCCTGATGGTTTCATTTTAGCACGACAGAAAGAATTCTCCTGCAGTCACTGTTATTATTTCATGTCTGATATACAAAAATGGCAAGAAACGTCACTACTTTGGCTCACAGGATCGTTTCTTGCCTGGTAAATATTAACATGCCTGTCACTTTTGGTCTATGACCATTTTGTCAACAGGCTGAGCCACCCATCAGGATGGTTCTTTTCCATATTCGTGTACTGCTACAACTGCAGACAGAGCCGGCACATGAATGCAATTTGAAGATGCATCCGCCATATGCCCATGTTCATCGAAAATGATATGCCAGTCTTCATCATACCAGTACTCTTTTGCATCAAAAGAAGGATTGTAAATGATTCTCATCCTGTCACAGTGGTTCTTTGTATCATCGCAATCGATGTCACAGATGACAATATTGCCTTCCGCAACAGATGGATGCACACAAGCCCGTACCGCTTCACCAGTGGAAAGGCGGAAAGCTGCATATTTCTTTCGCAAGGCAATTGCCCGGCGGGTGTAAGCTACCATTTCCTTATTGTATTCCGCTCTGTCCCAATCCATCTGGTTGACCGCATCGCCGGCATTGTAGGAATTGGAATTGCCATTCTTTGTACCACAGAACTCCTCACCTGCATGCAGGAAAGGGACACCCATGGAAAACAGCGTCGAAGCAATTAACATGCGCATCCTGGCAATACGGATATCATGGTTTTCCTGTGAACAACATGCCCGCATCTTATCCCAGGCAGTACTGTTATCATGTGTTTCCACACCATTGATCGTCTTGCATGGTGAATCAAAGCGGTAAAAGTATGGGCTGGAAAGCACATTTCCTGTGATGGCAGAACACATGGCAAAAGCCTGATCGAGATCACCTGTCAGATAGCCTTTGACATACTTCTGGTCATCGGACGTCTTGCCTTTGGCTGTATCGCGGAAATAATCGTTGAAATGGCCGATATCTTCCATCTGGTTCTGGTTGACAATGCACGCTTTCTTGTCATATGCAAGCATAGTAGGCATATCCCAGCCTTCACCATAAATCAATGCATCCTTTTTGATGTCACGGCACTCTTTAAGCACTTCATTCATCGTATCGACATCGAGAATGCCCATCAGATCAAACCGGTAACCATCAATGCCATAGAGCTTCATCAATGTCTTGCAGACATGGATGATATATCTGCGCATCATCGGCTGGGTGCTGGAAAGATCATTGCCGCAATACGACCCATTGGAAAGAAAGCCCGAGTCGTTGTAACGGAAATAGTAATACGGAACAATGCGGTTGAATGCACTTGTTTCGATATCATATAAATGGTTGAAGACAACATCCAGCGTTACCCGCATACCATTTTTATGCAATGTTGTGACAAGTTTCCGGAATTCCTTCATCCGGCAATACGGATCCGTCGGATCACTTGCATATGAACCTTCCAGGGCAAGATACTGCTTGGCATCATACCCCCAGTTGTAGTTACGGTCCGAATGCATTTCATCTACGGTCGCAAAATCCAGCACCGGCTGTAATTGCACATGGGTAACACCAAGGCTTTTGAGGTAGGAAAGACCGGTCGGACATCCCTTCCAGGAAGTGTTATCTTCAGTAAGTGAAAGAAACTTTCCATGGGTCACCGTTCCGGAAGTTGCAGCACTTGTCATGTCGCGCACAGAACATTCATAGATGATGGCATCCACCGGATGATGGATTTCATCTTTTACTGCATAGTCCTGCATCGAACAGATTTCATTGAGGTCAATGACCGCACTTTCCCGGCTGTTGGCAGTGGAACTCAACGCATAGGGATCAATGGTCTCCTTTGTCTCACCATTACAGGTTACATAATATGTATAGGTTGCCTTTTTGAGGTCACCATCCACCCTGACACGGTATACCCCTTTATCCGTCCTTTTCATCGGCCAGCACTGTTCACGCCCACGCATATGCAATCTCAAAATAACATTGGTTGCAGTAGGTGCCCAGAGACAGAAATCCGTATGATCTGGATAATAGGTAGAGCCAAGGTCATCACCGGCATAATCAAACTGTTTTGCAAAAGCAGGTTTCTGGGCAATCAGGCGCATGGCAAGAGGAACATGCAGGCCATGTGATTCATGGATGTAATATTCCACACCAAATTCCATATCTGCAGGCGCAGTCAGGTCATACCGGATATTATCCGGATGTTCCTCTACACCTGTAACAAGCAGATCCATATATAAACCGGAAGAAGAGGTCAGATAGAAATAATCTGACCTCCCGTTGTAAAACGTCCGATTCATCCAGATCGTGATTCTGCCGAAATCATCCATGTATGCATGCATAGAAGGCATATGATCACTCTCCTTTCTTATTCGGGCATTTTTATGATCAATTATTTAACGTCAATCTGTTCAAGATTCCAGATCTCTTTTGCGTATTCATCAATTGTACGATCAGAAGAGAAGTAACCACTCTTGGCAATATTGACAAGGCAGCTCTTAGCCCATGCACGGCGGTCAAGATATCTTCTGCTGATTTCTTCCTGTGCCTGTACATATGCCTCAAAGTCAGCCAGAACGAAGAATTCATCATTCTTTGTCATGATTTCATCATAGATATTGCGGAACTCATATTCATCGC
Source organism: uncultured Erysipelotrichaceae bacterium (assembly GCA_949289855.1). Taxonomy (GTDB): domain Bacteria; phylum Bacillota_I; class Bacilli_A; order Erysipelotrichales; family Erysipelotrichaceae; genus Bulleidia. Next base: position 5,256 of record CASEPS010000070.1, on the reverse strand, counting down.
CTGTCCAGTATCCATTGATGAATGTATCCATGACATCGCGGATTCTTTCATCATTCCAATAATAATCGAAGGCGTTGTAGTTATTCTTTCTCTGGTTGATTTCTTCTACTGTCATACCGAAGATCACATCGTTTTCACGGCCGACGAGGTTGTCAATTTCCACATTGGCACCATCGAGTGTACCAAGGGTGAGGGCACCGTTCATCATGAACTTCATGTTACCAGTACCACTTGCTTCCTTACCAGCTGTACTGATCTGTTCGGAAACATCTGTACCAGGCACAAGAATTTCACTCATTGTGACACAGTAGTTCGGCAGGAAGACTACCTTGAGCATGCTGTTTGTCTCAGGATCGGAATTGATGCGCTTTGCGACGGTGTTGATCAGCTTGATGACACTCTTGGCAAAGACATAAGAACTTGCGGCCTTTGCAGCAAAGAGATATGTATGCGGAACAATACGGAAGTTTGGATCTGCCTTCATACGCTGATAGAGATAGATGACATGCATGATATTGAGAAGCTGTCTCTTATATGCATGCAGACGCTTTGCCTGGGTATCGATGATAGAATTCGGATCGATTTCCTCACCTGTCAGCTCCTTGACATACTTTGCAAGCTTTTCCTTGCGGATCTGCTTGACGCGCAGGAATTCATCCTGTGTTTCCGGATCATCCACAAACTGCATCAGATCTTCGAAACGGCGATAATCTGTCTCATATGCAGTACCGATCTTATTATCGAGGAATTCCTTCAGTTCAGGGTTAGCATAAAGCATCCATCTTCTGTGGGTAATACCATTTGTCTTGTTGTTGAACTTCTCTGGCCAGATGCGGTAATAATCTCTGAAGAGATCATCCTTGAGAATTTCTGTATGCAGTGCAGCAACACCATTGACAGAATGAGAACCAAGGATCGCAAGGTTAGCCATGTTCAGGATACTTTCATGAATCGGGCGTGTGCGATAGCAGAAGCCGCTGTCATCATGAATGTTATTGTTGCACCATTCTGCATATCTTCTGTCAATTTCGACAATAATCATGTTGAGACGTGGCAGAAGTTCCTGGATATAGCGCATTGGCCACTTTTCAAGAGCTTCGCTCATGACAGTATGGTTAGTATAGGAAACAGTTTCCTTTGTAATTCTCCATGCATCATCCCAGGAATAGCGATAATCATCCATCATGACGCGCATCAGTTCAGGAATAACAAGAACAGGATGTGTATCATTGAGCTGGATGGAAATATGCTTTCCAAGATCATCGAGATTTTCATGTGTCTTGAGATAGGTGGAAATGATGGAATTTACACCTGCACAGACAAAGAAGTATTCCTGCTTGAGGCGGAGGTACTTGCCTTCTTCTGTGGAATCATCCGGATAGACATTGAGGCAGATTGCATCAACATCAGAAAGATACTGACGATAGTCAACATCACGTGGTGCGACATCAGCTGGTTCAGCCGCCCAGAGACGAAGTGTATTTGTTGTCTTTGTGCCGGCACCAATCATTGGCATATCATATGGAACAGCAAGTACATGCCAAGCACGAACCTGCTTGAAGTGCATACCACCCTGTTCATCATAGGTAACCTGCATCTGTCCATAGAACTTGACATCAACCGCATGCTTTGGCTTGCGGATTTCCCATGGGTTGCCTACACGCAGCCACATATCCGGTACTTCTACCTGTTCACCCTTCTTGTTGATGAACTGGCGGAAAAGACCAGCACGATAACGGATGCAGTTACCATTTACCAGGTAGTTTTCCGAAGCAGCACTGTCCATGAAACATGCGGCCAGTCTGCCAAGACCACCATTACCAAGACCCGGATCCATTTCGATATTCTCGATTTCTTCATAATCGATACCGAGTTCTTTGAGGCCTTCTACAACCATGTCATAAATGCCGAGATTCTTGAGATTTGTTCTCATCATACGGCCAAGCAGGAACTCCATGGAGAAGTAATATACCTGTTTTACATCCTGCTCTGCAGCAGCATTTTTGCAGTCTCTCCAATTGACAGAAGCATAGTCGCGGACCATTGTGCCAAGCGTCAGATACTTCTCCGTTGGATGTGTATCCTTGACATCACATCCATACGATTCTACCAGCCTGCGGCTGAATTCTGTTTTAAACTCCTCTTTATTCTTAAACATAACCCTTCCTTTTCTATTTCCCTGCTTCAGCAACACATATTGTCACGAACCAGGCAAACATTGCAGCGAAACATATGTAATTGTTTTTACTGCTACAACCGAATCACTCATACTGACCATGTCAGCATACCTTCCTATTTTATCATTTTACCAGTCTTTTACCACATAAACGGACCAACGATTTGCGAAAAGACCGCATAAAATACACAATTTTTTCACTTTTTACAGAATTACGCACCTTACTACCCTGCGGTTTTACAGATGCTTTGACAATCAAAAAAAGCTCCAGAACATCTCTGGAGCTATACTTTCCAAAACAATCAGGAAAGAATTGGTTTAATTGCTTCTGTCAGCGCATCCTTTTCAGCCTGTGCTTCCGCAAGATCCTTGCCCTTTGTTGTGAAGTACGTCTTGATCTTTGGTTCAGTACCGGAAGGTCTTACGATAATGACTGCACCATCATCGAGATCATAGCGCAGAACATTTGCCTTTGGCAGTCCTGTAGAAGCTGTATCTTCATAGTCAGTAACCTTGACAACCGCATGACCTGCAAATTCCTTTGGTGCATCCTTTCTCAGATCAGCCATGATGCCTGCCATCTTGTCCATACCGGAAAGACCTGGGAACTCATAGGAGTCAACCTTGTTCAGGTAACGGCCATACTGAGCATAGATTTCTTCGAGTCTTTCCTTAATGGAAGAACCGATGGAACGGTAATATGCAGCCATTTCGCAGATGAGCATACTGCCGATGATCGCATCCTTATCGCGGACATATGGTCCGGCAAGATAGCCATAGGATTCTTCAAAACCGAAGATGAAACGATCAACCTCACCATCTGCTTCAAGGCGGGCAATCTGATCACCAATCCACTTGAAACCTGTCAATGTATGACGAAGCTCAACACCATAGTGCTCTGCAACAGCCTCAGCAAGAGGTGTAGAAACAATGGACTCAACCGCAACCGGATTCTTTGGCATTGTGCCCTTTTCAATACGGCCTGCACAAATGTAATCGAGCAGTAACACACCCATTTCATTACCAGAAACAAGTTCATATGTACCATCCGGACACTTCATGGCAATACCAACACGATCCGCATCCGGATCTGTTGCGAGCATCAGATCAGCACCTGTCTTCTCTGCCCATTCAAGACCAAGCTTCAATGCATCGAAGATTTCCGGGTTTGGATAAGAACATGTTGTGAAATAACCATTTGGATATTCCTGCTCCGGAACGATGGTAATATCGGTGATACCGATATCTGTAAGAACCTTTGTGACCGGCACAAGACCTGTACCGTTGAGTGGTGAATAGACAAGCTTGAGACCGGCAGTAGAGCAGAGTCCTGGTCTTACCTGACGGGCTTCAATTGCTTCATAAAGCGCTGCCTTGCATGCATCATCCACAAACTGGATCAGTCCCTTTTCAACACCTTCCGCAAAGCTCATATACTTTGCGCCAGTCAGTACATCTGTCTTCTGGATTGCATCATAGACAATCGCTGCTGCATCATCTGTCATCTGGCAGCCATCTGGTCCATATGCCTTATAGCCATTGTACTTTGCCGGATTGTGGCTTGCAGTGATCATAATACCAGCATTGCAGTTGTAATATCTTGTCGCAAAGCTGAGTGCAGGTACTGGCATCAGTTCATCATAAATACGGACCTTGATGCCATTTGCTGCAAGGACACCTGCCGCATCGCGGGCAAAGTTCCATCCCTTAAGACGGGAATCATAGGAAATGGCAACAGTCTGTGTACCACCCTGTGTCTTCACCCAGTCCGCAACACCCTGTGTTGCCTGTCTGACAACCCAGATGTTCATTCTGTTGGTACCAGCACCAAGGGTGCCACGCAAACCGGCAGTACCAAACTTCAATGCTACTGCGAAACGTTCTTTGATGGCTTCATCATCATCTGCAATTGTCTGCAGTTCCTGCTTCAGATCAAAATCGACAAGATCTGCTTCCAGCCATCTTTTGTACTCATCCTGATACATAATTTCTCCTTATCAATTATCTTTTTGATAAAAAAGAGAAGATGCCCATCCAGCACCTTCCCTTTTCTGCTTTCAAATCTTAAGCAATGACCTTCTGAGCACGAAGTACTTCTTCGATTGTCTTGATGGCTGTTTCTTCATCTTCACCGTCGCAGGATACTGTGATCTCGGACTGTGTAGGAATACCAAGAGACATAACGCCCATGATGGACTTCATGTTTACAGTGCGTCCCTTGTAAGCAACCTTGACTTCACTCTTGAATTTGCTTGCTGCGTTAACCGCAACAGTAGCCGGACGTGCATGGAGACCGACCGGATCAATAACAGTAACTGAAATCTGTTTCATTTTTATCATTCCTCCTGTGTTTCAATGACTAGTCTTATTTTAAACCAGTCACCTGCAGTTTACAAGCGGTTACATTGCTCAGTGCATAAATTTCACATTCAGATTCTGTTCTCCAGGAAACTTATTTTCATGCTTTCATCGCTGAAAGCTCTCTTTTCTTCTCATCCGCAATCCAGTTATAACGGCAATACAGCTTCATCAGATCCGCAAGATTATGCGCAAGATCCTCATCCACATCCTCTTTCTGCATGCGCCAGCACCAGTTATTCGCTCCACCTGATGGATCATTGATCCGCGCACTTTCATCCAGCCGCAGCAGATCCTGCATCTGCACTACCGCTAGATCACAAACCGACGCATATCCACACCGCATCAAAGCAAGGTCCACATTTTCTTCATCACAATACAAATATTGGGCAGCCCGCTTTACACGCCCTGGTTCATTCTTCATCCACCCCTGCAGGGTATTGTTATCATGGGTTCCCGTATAAACTACCGCATTATGATCATCATATTGGAATGGCATATAGTAAGAACCAGGATCGTTTGGATCAAATGCATATTGCAATATCTTCATGCCCGGATAACCGGATTCCTTTACCATATCCGTAAACTCTTTTGTCAGCTCTCCAAGATCCTCAACGATCATTTCATACTTCCCATAGAGTTCTTCCATTTTCTGCAGCACGGATAAACCAGGTCCTTCATGCCATTGTCCACTCCAGGCATCCTCACTGTCTTTATCAATG
>CASEPS010000069.1 GCA_949289855.1 uncultured Erysipelotrichaceae bacterium | reverse complement strand
GTATATCACTCCGGTAAAATAATGGTGGGCCTGAATGGACTTGAACCAACGACCTCACCCTTATCAGGGGTGCGCTCTAACCACCTGAGCTACAGGCCCAACTCTTACCGAATGCTTGATTATAGTACCAAAGACATTACAAAAAGGCAATACCAAATTTTAAAAATTTTTGCAGTTTTTTTCTCGTGTGGTTATCACTTTTGATAATAGCGCTTTCCGGTATATGTACCATGCTGCACAACTGCCTTGCCACAGGCATAAACGGTATCGATGTGCATGTCCTTATCCAAAAGGACAAAGTCCGCATCAGAACCATTTCTGACAACACCTTTTTTTCCATCCTGACCAATGCTGTGGGCAACATTCTTTGTGACAAAGGACAGGGCGATAGAAAGGTCCATGCCTTTGTCATAGAGCTCTTTGATGGTAGTGAATAATGTATCCATTTTTCCAATCCCCATACCGATGAGGTTCTTGTTTTCATCCCATACAGGCATAGAACCGTTGGCATCAGAGGAAATGGTAATCAGTTCTGGTGATACTTCATCTATGATGGAAAGAATATCATCTGCAGTTGTTTCACCAGCAGTAAAGTCAATCATTCCGCCAAGTTTTGCGAATTGTACTGCATCTGAAAGCTGGTTGGACATATGCGTAGGACGGAATTGTGAAATGGGAAGATCTGTTTCTTCAACGACTTCCATGATATCTTTGAGTCCTCGTTTTCCTCTGCCGGTATGCAGATGTACATAACCTGGTTTCTTTGCGAGTAGTCCTGCTGTGCGGACCTGTGAGGCAAGACGGGCAATTTCTTCTTTTGTAACACAGCTGGAACGATGGTCACTGATCGCAAGTTTGACACCGATGACTTCTTCAATCATGGCGATGTCTTTGCCAACAGAACCGGTCACCGTAACAGAAGGAATGGCATAGGAACCGGTAAGACACCATGCACTCATGCCCTGTTCTTTCAATGCCTTTGTTTTGGCGACAAGGGCAGGAATGCTTTTGACAATTCCATCTGTTCCAAGTAAGCCGACAACACTGGTTACACCACACATTACACAATCTTCCATGTTCAATTCGGGTATCAAAGAAGAATAGCCATCTTCTCCTCCACCACCAATGATATGGACATGCTGGTCAATGAGACCAGGAATCAGAATCGTTCCCTTAACATCTGTCACTTTGAGGTCATCATAATCAATGTGTATTTCCTTAGAACATGCCTCAATCTTTTCTCCACAAATCAAAACATCCATGATGCCACAGTCTTCTGGTGCATAGACATGTGCGTTACGTATCAGTTCCATCGTTGTTCTCCTTGTTTTGTCTATTGTACCACGATGAGAAACCATTGGCATTTTCTAGAAACAAATCCATCAAAACATCACTTGTAGTAAAAAGAAAGAATCAATTTGAAAAAGACAGTAAACAAAACAGCTTGGAGGGGATACGAATGACAATTGCGGAGTTGTTGAAAGAAACAAGATCTAACAGGAGTTGTCTCAGGAAGAAGCAGCCAATGCACTTCATGTCAGTCATGCGTACTATTCGAGAATTGAACGAGGCATGAAAGAACCAGATGAAACCATGTTGAAAAGTATTGGAGAGTTCAGTGGTTTGCCAGACGATCAAGTAGAAGCCATCTATTCTTCCAGTACTGCACAACAAAAGATAGAAGCAGTTCAATAGGCAGATACAGACAAAAAAGGAAAAGAAACAGTCTGAATGAATTCAGACAGGTGGTGTTTCTAATCCTTATTGCCCTATCTATTCCATTTCCAATGTGTGCATGATTTGCGATCTACTGGGCGCACAGAAGTAAATTCCGGAAATGGGTTGTTATAGCTGTTGCTATCTTTGCTTTTGCATTGACATTCTTTAGATATAGCAGCTGGTGGAATCGCTCTTGGGTCAGAATATATTGAAGACTTCGACACAGTATATGATCGTTATTATATGTCGGACTGCACTACTTATTTTAGAGAATATACAAGATACTATAATGATGGTAAATACGCGGGATCTGGAAATTCTTACTTCCATAGTGTACGACCGGATTATGCTGGTCAAAATTGCCTGGCTTATGTTTAATACGTACAAGAAGAGGACTATTTTCTCCGACTCCCTGGTATATTTTTGCGGATTCTTTCAGGTTATATTGATTACACATATTGATGTGTTAATCGTGTACAAAATTATCATTTTACTGACAAGTCTGGTTGTGTTCAGGTTTAGGCTTCATTTTGTTGAAAATACCAGAAAGCTGTATCCTCACATAGAGGATTCAAATCGTTTCAAGTTGCTTCGATTGGCTATCTATATCATGATAACAGGTCTGTCTTTTCTTACGTTACCCTGAAGAATGAGTTGGTGTGGGAGAACTATAGACATCAATAGTGGAGAATTCTGGTTGGATTAAATCTTCATCCAAAGCAATCTTTGGATGAAGATGAAAGTCTGGGCGATGTCCCAGGCTTTTTTGACCAAAAGTTGACCAATTGTGTTTTGTGCATAAAAAAACCGCATATTGTTGCGGTAAAATGAAGTGCCGGCAATCGGAATCGAACCAACGACCTACTCATTACGAATGAGTTGCTCTACCGACTGAGCTATGCCGGCTTGTGAAGCTTTGTTATTATATATGAGATGACGAAAGTTTTCAAATGGAGAAAGAGATATGCGGATATTGATTGTAAGACATGGTGAACCAGATTATGCCCATGATACATTGACAGAAAAAGGATGGAGAGAGGCAGAGTTGCTTTCTGAACGGTTATGTAAAGAAAAGATTGATGACTTCTATGTTTCACCTCTTGGCAGGGCAAAGGATACTGCTTCTTTGACTTTGAAGAAAATGAATCGTGAGGCGGTTGTTTTGGACTGGCTGGAAGAATTTACCCCAAAGATCAAACGACCGGATGCGAAGTTGCATCGTACAGTTGCCTGGGACTGGCTGCCTGGAGACTGGACTGTTGATGAGCGTTTCTATGACAAGGATCACTGGTTTGAAAATCCTGTGTTTCAGGAAGCACATGTCAAAGAGGCGTATGATGCGGTGATTGCCGGGTTTGATGAATTGTTGAAAGAATATGGCTATGAAAGAAATGGACATGTCTACCATACAGAACAGGGAAATCACAAGACCATCTGTCTGTTCTGCCATTTTGGATTGGAAACAGTGCTGCTTTCCCATATTATGGATGTTTCTCCTATGCCGCTATGGCATGGTCTTTGTGCATTGCCGACAAGTGTGACAACCATCTATACCGAAGAAAGAAGAAAGGGTATTGCTTCTTTGCGGGTTACTTCGTTTGGTGACCTGACGCATCTTTTGGGGAATGGTGAGGAACCATCCTTTGCAGCAAGGTACGCAGAGTGTTTCGAAGATGCGGATGGCAATTGAATACCGACAATATTGTGTAAGTGTTGGTTTTTGAGCGTTCGTCTGTCCATCTAAAGAGACGGATGGTGTGATAATATGGGGTAACAAGGGGATTTGTTATGCGACGATTGACCTGGGAGAGGGAAAATCCAGAAATCTTTGCGTTGTACAGCAGAGAAGTGAGCAGAATCAACAGGCTGGCAATTCTGTATCTGGCTGCCAGCGGTTTGATTTTCTGCCTTTTTGATATGGTTGCCCAGATTCTGACAAGGGAATATGTAGAACTGTGGATGGATGGTTTCATGCTTTGTTACCATTTGTTGTGCATATTCATTTATTCCAGGTTGAAAGATGATAATAAGGCAAATACAAAAATATTATATGCATTACAGATTGTGCCAATTCTTTCGTTGATTGTTGCCAATACCAAAAGTGAACCATACTGGCCGGAAATGACATTGTTTATTTTTGTTATGCCACTATTGATCTTCGACAGAAGAGAGAGGGTATATCTTTGGACATTGTTCTGGACCATTGTCTATATGCTTGCCTATTTCTTTCAAATGCCTGTTGGTGATTTTGAAAGAACATTGCTGCATTGTTGTGGTTTCTGCACGGCTTCAGTGATTACTTCCGGTATTCTCAATGCATGGCGTGAAGCAAAACTGGAAAACTATATTGCGGATATGTCACGCAGTTATGACCTGCTTACCGGTCTGCCGAATTTCTACCAGTTTCTTGACCTTGCCCAAAGAAGGGCAAAGGAACTCTTCAAAAGTGGAGGACATCCGGTATTGCTCTACTTCAATATCACAAATCTGAAGATATATAATGCCCGCTCTGGTTTTGAAAGAGGAAGCCTCTTGATGAAGAAGGCTGCTGAGCAGATCCGCACTGCTTTTGCGGGTGCACTGGCTGGAAGAGCCGGACAGGACCATTTTGTTGTTCTGACAGAAAGGGAACAGGCGGAAGAGTCTTTATACAAACTGTTCCATGAGACTGGAGAACTGGATGAAGAAACGGGTATCAGTCAGCTGAAGGCAGGTATGTATGAACTGGAGAAGGGTGAGGAAATCGGGACGGCATGTGACAGGGCGAAAACAGCTGCGGACAGTATCCGTAAATCACCAGATGTGCCATGCCGGGAGTTTGATGATTTGTTCAGAAGGGCTGTTGAGAAAAGACAGTATATTTTGCAGAATGTCGACCGTGCAATAAACGAGGGTTGGATTGAAACATGGTACCAACCGGTTGTCAGAAGTTCTACTGGTGAACTGTGCAGTGAAGAAGCCCTTGTGCGATGGAATGATCCGGAACTTGGCAGAATACAGCCGGATGATTTTGTGCCGGTACTTGAAGATAACAGATTGATTTACAAAGTGGATCTCTGCAACATTGCCAACATTCTCAGAGATCTCAAAAACAGAGAAAAGAATGGGATGTTCATCAATCCTGTTTCGGTCAATCTTTCCCGTACGGATTTTACCCAGCTGGATATGTGCTGGGAAATTATGGAAATGGCAGATAAAGTTGGCATTGATCATAAATATCTGATTATTGAAATTACGGAGAGTGCCATTGCGGAAAGAAGTGACTTCCTGCGGGAAATTGTCAATCAATTCCGTGAAAATGGATTCAAGGTATGGATCGATGACTTTGGCAGTGGTTATTCCGCATTAAATCTGTTGGACACGTTCCGTTTTGACTTGTTGAAATTTGATGGTTATTTTACAAGAACCCTGAAACATGGTTCACGCAGTGAAATTATACTCAGCACAATCGTGGATATGGCAAACCGCATTGGCATTGAAACACTGGCAGAAGGTGTAGAGACTGAAGAACAATATGAAATTCTCAAGACAATAGGTGTTTCCAAACTGCAGGGTTATTATTTCAGTACACCAAACCCATTGCAGAAGGTAATGAACAAATACCGCAACGGTACAATGCGGCATCTTGAAACGCCTGAGGCAGCTGCGTATTTTGATAAGATTGGTAAAATCAATCTCAATGAACCGGTTCGTCTTGGGGATGGCAGTATACCGGATCAATTGCGCATTGTACCATCCGCAATTCTTGAAATGGATGAAAATGGAAAGTTGGATATCATCCGTGCCAACCGTGGCTATATGCGTTACTTTGAAGACAGAAACAAAGACAGTGGCGAAGAAACATTTGCGGCTGATCCTTCTTTTGTGGCATTGTGTGAAGAAGCCATTGAAAATGGATCATGGGCATCCAATGGAGACTATTTCAGACAAAACGGAAGAGTGCCTACCTTTGTCCGGTACCTTGGAGAAAATCCGATCAATGGGAAGAAAGCTATTGTGGCATCTGTTCTCTATGGTGGTGGCATGGGAAAGAATGATGAGGAATGATGGCATATCTTTCATCATATGATCAGATTCTTTTCACAATAGATCAGTATGATAATAGCGAAAGCAGGTGAGATCATGGATGAAGAAAAGAATGTAGAAGAACAGCCAAAGGTTGAACCAGAGACAACAAAGGCAAAAGAACAGCCAAAGGCTGATACACAGCAGGTGTTTACGGATACGACAACTGTCAGAGCGGTCAATGAACCACATCATATACATATCAACTGGGCATTGATTGGCAAGGTTCTGACAGCAGCTATCTTCTGTTTTGTGTGTGGCTTTGGCGGTGGTATGCTTGCCAACTATGTTGGTGCAGGAGAAAGGGAAACTGCGGTGGATAACAGCGCAGCTCAGTTCTTCAGTGGATGGCCATTCTCTGGTAATGGATATTCCTATTCAATACCGGATTCAAATGGTTCACAGGAAGAAACACCAGCACAAAGTTCTGCCGTACTTGGCATTACTGTCCAGCAATTGCAGGAAAGTGAAGACCAGGAAGCAGGTGTTTACATTGTGGCAATATCGGTTGGTTCCAAAGCACAGGAAGCTGGTCTTAAGATTGGTGACCGCATTATAAAAGCAGATGATACAGATGTCAGTACAAACCAGGACCTTTCTGGTGCGATTACGGATAAAGAAGTAGGCGATACAGTGACGATTACTGCTATACGTGATGGGGAAACCATTACGGCAGATGTAGAACTTGTGTCAAGAAATGCATTGACAACAGATGAAAACAGAGCTGCATGATAAAACAACTGACAGATATATTGTGATAGAACAAGGAGCTGAATAGAGAAAAGCTCCTTTTTTTTACAAAAATGTGAGGCATTTTCACTTTTCTGGGTACATATAAAGTGAGGAGGTGCTCAAATGAAACTAATAGAAACAATTCAGAATAAGATCAAAGCACTGCATCCTCCGGGCACATCATGCGATAAGGACATTGCCATGGCAGTGCTGATGCGTGACCCGGACAACTTTGCCTCATTGATCAATGCGACTGACTTTTTTGCGGAAAAGATTCTGCCAGAAGATCTTGTTGAAAGGGATTCAAGACTTGCGTCCCTCCGCTTTGCGGACATGGAAAAGATGAAAAAGAAAGGGCAGACATTGTACCGGGATGTATACAAGACATGGTATGGCAGATATACATTTCATGTTGGTCTTGAAAATGCCTCTGACGGTGATCCGACCCTTGCGGTGAGAAATCTGAATTATGATAGTACAGACTATCATATGCAGACAGCTGCGAAGCAGAAAGAAAACAGAAAGAAATGGGAAAAGAAACCAGAAGGTCTTACCAATCAGGAATGGTTGAGGAAGTTGGAAAACAAAGACAGCCTTGACATGGTGTTCACGGCAGTGCTCTTTACCGGTGAGGTGTGGGATTGCGCAACAGACATCAAAGATATGATTCGTGTTCCGGATGACTATGTAAAACGCAAACCGACGTGGCCGTTGGAGATTATCAATCCGCATGAGATGAGCGATGAGAAAATACTGGCAATGGAAAGTAATGATATGAAGTTTTTCATGGGTGTGGTAAAGTATAGTAAAGATAGCGAAGCGATGAAGAACTTTATCAATACATACTGTAATACATTTACAGTAAGTCCAGAGATTGCCTACATTACAGGTGTTGTAACAAATACAAAGTGGCTTGAAGAAAAGTACAGATGGCAAAGAGAAGAACGAGAGGAGAGTGAGAATATGTGTCTGGCATTTGAGGAATGGGAAAGAAAAGCAAGAAAGGAAGGCGAAACAACAGGCATAGCCAAAGGCAAAGCAGAAGGTAAGGCTGAAGGCAGAGTTGAAGGTAAGACTGAAGGCATTAACGAAGAACGTGCTAGAAATGTTCTTTCGATGCATGGCAATGGTGTTTCTGCTGAAGATATCTCTCATCTCTGCAATATTCCCTATGAAGAAGTAAGGGATATCATTTCGTCTTCAAGGTCATAATTGCAAAGTCACCAATATGGTGGCTTTTTTGGTTGCTGCAACGATCATCCTTATTCTGATTCGCATTTTTCGTATCAGTTAAGCATGCTGAAAAGTGTCAATATCCGCTTCATAATGCGTAATTCTGACTGTTATCATTTCTTCTTCATTTCTTTGATGTGTTGTATTTTTGACTTGTGGTGATTCTGGTATGTTAGAATATGCAAAAGGTGATTGATATGAACTATAGTGCGGTAATTGTTGCGGCTGGTACTGGCAGCCGTATGGGACTTGGATATAATAAGGTGTATGCGCCTTTAGGGGATGGCAGAAGCATTCTCATGCATACCATAGAAGTTTTTCAAAAAGATGCGGAGTGTACACAGATTGTTGTTGTGACAGAAGCGGATGACTTTCAAAAGATGATTTGTGGCATCTGGCCAGAGAAGGTAGTCCTATCCAAAGGTGGTGCAACACGACAGGAAAGTGTGTTTCATGGACTGCTTGCGGTAAAAGAAGATGTGGTCATGATTCATGACGGGGCACGACCATATGTAAAACAGGAAAACCTGCAGGCTTTAAAGGAAGCAATGGTTTCCCATAAAGCTGCCTGTCTGATGGTGCCTTGTAAAGATACGATCAGTGTTGTGGAAGATGGATATATTGTAGAAGCACTGGACAGAAGTACATTGCGGGCTGCCCAGACGCCACAGGTATTTGAAACAGATCTGATCCTTGCCTGTATGAAACAGGCATTTGCACAAGGGTTTACAGGAACGGATGATTGTTCACTTGTATTGCGTTTCAGTAAAGAAAAGATCTGTGTTGTGGAAGGCAGTTATGAAAATATCAAAATTACAACAAGAGAAGATCTGAAAGCGGGATGAAAATTTCCGCTTTTTTTTTTGAGGGTTTTCGTACTTTCCTGCCTATATATAAGCAGGAGGTGAAAATATGAAGTGTCCACGTTGTGGAAATACAGATGCATCATGGTTTTACAGAGGTTCAAAGGGATGGTATTGCCGCAGGTGTATTTCATTTGGCAGGGCGCTGATTGAAGAAGACATGAAACCAGTTCCTTTTCATCTGCCAGAAGAACATAGTGAAGAATACACATTACCGTATCCATTAACACCAAAACAGAAAGAGATTGCGACGCTTGCCGCAAAGCACATTGTTCATAATGATGTGCTTCTCGATTGTGTTTGTGGAGCAGGGAAAACAGAAATGACAGTTCTTGTGATTGAAAGGATGCTCAGGGAGAAAAAGAAGATCTGCTTTGCGATCGCAAGAAGGCAGGTTGTCCTTGAAGTCAGTGAACGACTGCAGGGGTACTTTCCAAATGCCAGGGTGACAGCAGTATGTGGAGGGCATACAGCAGTGACAGATGGTGACCTCATTGTGTGCACCACCCACCAGCTCTATCGGTATTACCAGGCATTTGACTGCCTGATCCTTGATGAACCGGATGCTTTTCCTTTCCGGGGGAATGCTGTGCTGCACGGCATTGCCAAAAGTGCATGCAGGGGACATGTTATGTATCTTACGGCTACACCGGATAAGGAATTGAAAAAGCGATGCGAAGAAGGCAGTCTTTTGCATTTTAAGTTACAGGAAAGACCACATGGCAAACCATTGCCAGTACCTGTTATTCATACCGGCCCCATCATCATTCTTTTTATCCGTCTGTTAACATGGCTGAAAAAACATAAAAGACATCCAAGGCTGATCTTTGTGCCTTCCATTAAAATGGCAGAACGGATGGGCAGGGTTCTTTCCTGTTTTATGCGCTGTAGTGTCTGTACAAGCAAATCACCTGATCGCGATGCAATCATTGAGAAATTCCGTAAGAAGAAACGTGGTGTGCTTGTTGCGACAACAGTATTGGAAAGAGGTGTGACAATCAAAGATGTGGATGTGTGCGTATGGAATGCGGATTCACGGATCTTTGATGAAGCCGGACTGATACAGATGGCAGGACGGGCTGGAAGAAACTTTCAGAATCCATATGGAGATGTGTTGTTTCTGTGCAAAGAGAAAAGTGCTCTTGCAAAGCAGTGTCAGAGAACAATACTGGAGGCAAATCATGCGGTGTCTGTTGTGCGGTAAGGAAATGGGCTCAGATGATCTCTATGATCTCTTTCTTTCAGATGATGTGATCTGCTGTAAGTGCCGTAGTACCTGGGAAAGAGCACCACATAGTGTGCTGCTGGATGGTGTACATGTTGAAGCACCATGGCTTTATAATGAGGCTTTTGCGTCTGCGCTAATGCAATACAAAGAACTGTATGATGAAGCCCTTGCGCCCATCTTTTTGCAATATGACCGTAAAAGGCTGCATCGCAAATACCACAACTACCGGATATTTGTGATGCCTTCCTCAAATGCTAACAGAATGCGACGGGGTTTTTCGCATCTTGCAAAGATGTTTACCGGCATAGGGAAAATCATTGAAGAACCATTTGAAATGATTGAAGAGTTAGACCAGAAGAAGAAATCGGGACGACAGAGAGAACTGATGAAAGAGAATATCCGGTTAAAAGATGGAGTGAAAGTAAAAGGAAAGATATTGCTTTGTGATGACACGATGACAACAGGTTCTACATTGCGTGGGGCTTTGCGATGCTTAGGCAAAACAAAGGATGTCAGAATTCTTTGTGCTTCTTTGAATAAAGGATGGTTTGAAAAAGAGAATAATTTGAGGAAATTGTGAGGGATTTTCGATTTTCCGGGTAACTGGTATTAGTGAAAGGAGGCTGCTATGAATAAAAAAGAGCGGTTGGAATATGAAAAGATACTTCGTGACCTCACCATGATGAGTGACACCTTTTCTGCTGAGATTT
>CASEPS010000068.1 GCA_949289855.1 uncultured Erysipelotrichaceae bacterium | reverse complement strand
ATTATAGCAGCCAGCTATAGACATTTCTACTTTTCCTATAGAAAATAAAAAACCAGCATTCATCTCACCACCTGTAGAGGTGGGAGTATTCTGCTGGGGATTAGATAAAAAAGTTATCCTTAAAATTTCAGTCCTGCAGATTGAAAATGCAGGGCTTTTACTACGGAAACTCTTTTGAAATGGATATTGCCAACATAAATGAAATACAGGCTCTGAAGTGTCTTGTGAGCTGTATTTACATGTATAAAATCGTCTTTGTCAGAGATGGGTAAAACCGGGGTTTCCTGAAGTTTTCCACATTTGCGGGCAGGTTATAATCCCGTTATCATATACCCATGAGCGATACACAGTGGACAACTTAACAACTGGAAAAGATTCCTTCTGAGATACTTGCCAAAATGTTTATGGATGTTATGCAGTCCAATGCCGAACTGAAAAGGACAATTGAGCTGCTTACGGAACAGATACGGATCATGAACCAGAGGCAGTATGGGAGAAAAACGGAGTCTCAGCTTTTTAACAAGATACAGATGCAGTTTGATCTTGAATTTAATGAGCCTGAAGCTACAGCTGACAGTAATGAGAAAGAACCAGGCGCCGATGATGTAAATCCCAGGCGCAAGAAATAGAAGGAAACCAAGAAAAACAATCTTGCAAAAATAACAAACCACCGTGATGTAAATATTGAAATATCTGCTGGAAGAACTTTCGGAGATAATCCAGAAAGGAAAGGAAGTTCCCGACAGCCTGATGCCATGGTCATCAGAACTGCCAGATAAAGTAAGGAAACCAAAAAGTGTCCCAGAAACCAGTGATAACCACTGAAAACTGGAATACATTTTTCTTATTTTGAACAGGTACTGATTATGTAGCGTTTACGTTTATTCTTCATGTCTATTGTATACGAAAGTGGAAAATGAAAAAAAAGATTTCTGCTTTTCAACAGAAATCTCATTTGGTGTTATTCAGCGTTTTCTTCATCTTCTACATAACGGATGCATACATGTCTGCGGCTTCCTTCGCCTTCAGACTCTGTATGGATGTTATGCCATTCATTCAACATCTTGTGAATGATCTTACGCTCATCATTTGACATTGGATCAAGTTCTACATCGATGTGACTCTTCTGTACCTGACGGCCAATACGCTTGGCCATGGAACGCAGTCTTGCATAGCGTTCTTCTTTGTAATGATTGACATCAATGAGAACATTGATTCTGCTCTTGAACTCCGCATTCACTGCAGCTCTTACAATAGTATTGAAGGAAGCGAGTGTCTTACCCATCTTGCCAATCAATACAGCGTTGTTGTCCGCATTGAGGTTGATGATGAATCCATCATCTGTTTCTTCGATTGCGACTTCGATGTCCTGATCAATTCCTGTGAAGAAATTGCCAAGGTAGTCAAAGATGAATTCTTTGACATCGTCAAGTGTGAAAGCATTGATCATAACTGTTTCATCATTTTCTTCCACGATGTTATACTTCAGCTCTTCTGCAGCATAACCCATGTCTTCACCAGCGCTCTTCAGTGCTTCATCCAGTGTTTTTCCACTATATGTATTCATTTACGGGAACCACCTTTCTTTGCTTCGTGAATATCGATGTACTTCTGTACGATAACTGTTTTAATAACGTTAACGAGTGAGTTGATTGCCCAATAAACTGTCATGGCTGTTGGCCACATCAGACCGAAGGCAAGAATCATAACCATCATGTAAACCTGCATGATCATATTTGACTTGCCTGGATCTTCAGGTTTGCGATGCTGCTTTTCCGCAAGACGTCTTGCTCTGACTTTAGAGAAGTGCTGTGGTGTCCACATGGACAAGAACTGGCAGAGTGCCATGACGAGGAACAGAACAATATACAGGTACTGTCCTTCCTGAATACCGGCAACTGGTGACAGCTTGAGGTTGAGACCAAGGAATGTACCATTCTGTACAGCAGCGGATCTTTGTACTGCCATATACATTGCCATGATGATCGGGAACTGAATGAAGCTCACAATCATTGTACTGAATGGATTGATGTGATGCTTTGCATACAGGTTTGCCTGTTCCTGTGCCATCTTGTTGCGGGATGCTGCATCATCTCTTCCTTCATACTTGCGCTTGATTCTTTCCATTTCTGGCTGAATCAGCTGCATTTCCTGCATACCGATGGTTGTCTTGAATGTACCAATCGCAAGCAGACCGTTTACACCAACGGTAATAACAGCGATAGCAATGCCGACACCGAATGTCGGGGTTAGATAGTTAATCAGCTGGGCAAGTGGCCAGACAAAGATTGCACTGAACCAGCTTTCATCAGCCATGAGCGAACTGAATGAAGTCGTTTGCTCAATCAGGATGACGTTACCATTTTCATCAGTAGGAACAGAACATCCTGTAAGCACTGCTGCGATGCAAAGTACGGAAAGCACCATCAGCAGCTTTTTCATACGAGGGCTTAATTTCATCATTTTCTCCTAATTTTGAACTACTTTATTCTATCGTTATAAAGCAGTTTTTCCAAGTTCTTTTTGTTGTCGGCATAGCTGTGATCACGATATCCAAAACGGAGTATGAGAATACAGTCATAGGGATAGTTTTGAAAATCGATAAGTTCCTGACACATCATCCTCACCTGTCTTTTGTACAGGTTGCGGTCAACCGCATGTCCGATCTTTTTGGAAAGCGTTATACCAATACGTGCTTCCGCTTCTTTTTTCGGTGTGTAATACACAACAAAGCTGTGATTCACAACCTTTTTGGAATGATGGATGATCTTCTGGAATTCCTGCGATTTCCTGACTCTGTTTTTCTTCTTCATAGTGTTAAAAAAAACCACCTGCCGGTGGTTTAATCAAGCAGAAAGAACCTTTCTTCCCTTTGCACGGCGCCTTGCCAAAACCTTACGGCCGCCGACAGTTGCCATACGGGCTCTGAAGCCATGAGTAGCTTTGTTTTTCTTTTTGCTGGGCTGGTATGTTCTCTTCATTTCATGCCACCTCCTGTTTATATCTAGAACAAACGCTCATATATAATAAATGTGTGCTTTGTCAATGTCAAATAGAGATTAAAAAAACCGCATTTCTGCGGTTAGTTCAATCCATAATACTCTTCCATTGTGCAATCTGGCGCAGTGCTGTAAATAGCATTTGCCACATCTGTTCCAACATAGCGGTAATGCCATGGCATATAGTTATAGCCGGTAATGGATTCCTTGCCTTCTGGATAGCGGAGAATAAATCCATATTCATGCGCATGTTCATACAACCACTTGCCAGCATCTGTTTCCGCAAAAGAAACAGTCTGGTTAGGTGTTTCCGCATTGTCGGTAAAGTCTACACCAAGACCAAGCTGGTGTTCACTATAACCTGCTTTTTCACAAATCATACTTGCGGAAGCTTCTCCCAATGAAGAGAAAGAAGAATAAACCAGTTCCTGGTCTGCATAAGAACGGTAAGCTGTAGAAACAAGCAGTGTAATACCGCTGTCCTTGGCAGCTTTAACCATTTCTTCAAGCTTTGTGGCAGCTTCCTGTCTTACGGTAATAACACCAGATGTACTTTCTACATTTTCCGGATCCACAAGATCACCTGGTACATAGTCCTGAGAAATGACACCAGTTTTCTTGTTGACAATATACTGGAAGCTGTTGATATCTGTGCATTCAGCAGGAACATCTGCAGGAAGTGTTTCTACTGCAGGTACTGCAGGTGAAGCAGTGTTGCCAACTGCTGTGATTTTGTTTGGATCTTCACGATTGAAGACATAGAATACACCAACAACAATACATATAATCAGAATGCCAGTAATGACTATGGCAGCATTTTTTCTATTAAACGGACGCTTTTTATTTTCTGTCATAAAAGGTACCTCTTATTTTTAATAAAATCCTAAAACATTATTATGTTATTAGAAATGTGAAAAAAAATCAAATTATCACATAATTTCACATCTTTTGTGATGTAGAAGAAGAATCCTGTATAATATCGGATGAACAGGAGAAATGAATATGGACATATTTTTGATAGCTATATATGTGCTCATGATTTATATGATTGTCAGGATGCTCGCTATGCGCAAAATGAACAAAAAGATGGGCAAAATTGTTGATCTTGTCAAAGTGATGGAAGACAAAGATCTTTTTATGACAAAAGCAGACGATGCGATTGAAACAGCAGAAAATGATGAAGAAAAGACAAAGTTTAAGATTCTGAAGTTATGGGGATCATGTTACCACAAGGAATATGGTGACTATGAAAGAATGCTCGATGAAATAAATACTTCCATCTTGTTTGCGTCCAAGTCAACCAATGATGATTCTTTCTTCTATCTGCTGCTTGCTATTCCGAACATCCTGCAGGCAGATGGCAGATGGGAAGAAGTAAAGAAGCTTGAAGAAAAGACAGAAAATAACAAAGAAGAATATGAAAAGAGACTGGATTATCAGATTGCGGTGAACTGTCTGAAATACTACCGCAATGAAGAAGATAAGGGATTTGCCTTCTTTGAATCTGTCATGGAAGGCAACTATGAAACATATTTCTACAACCGTCAGCTGATCGGTCTCTATAAAGAAGTTGTTGCAGCAATGTTATTGAAACAATATGAAGAAAAAGGCGACAATGAACACTATGATGAAATGAAGTCCATATGTGAACAATATATGCAGACAAGAATTGGTGACATGTGGGTGAAGAACATGGGTATTGTCCTGGGAGACTATCCACCTTCTGAATATGCAGAAAGAATTCCTGAAAATCATGAGGAAGAGGAAAAGCATGAAGATGTGATTGAAGCAGAAACAGAAGAACATCCATCAGAAAATATTGAGGATCTTGTGGAAAATACCGACAGTGGTACTTCTTTTGTTGGTGAAGAGGAGCCAAAAGAATGAAGCTGATTGTAGGACTTGGTAATCCTGGTAAGGACTATGAAAAGACCCGTCACAATGCAGGCTTTATGGCGATTGATCTTCTGGCGGATAAGCTGAATGCGTCTATTTCCACAAAGAAGTTTCAGTCATTATGTGCAACAGTACGCATTGATGGTCAGCCGGTATTGTTACTAAAACCGATGACCTATATGAATGAAAGCGGAAGGGCAGTCAGCGAAGCTGTCAGCTTCTACCACATAGACATGGAAGATATCCTCATCATGCATGATGACATGGACCTGCCAACTGGTTCATTGCGCATCCGTAAGAAAGGTTCTTCTGGTGGTCAAAAGGGTATGAATAGCATTATTGACAGTCTCAAAAGCTCTGACATTCCGCGCATCCGCATCGGGGTAGGACATAGTGCAAGAGGTGAACACAACCTTGTGCCTGACTGGGTACTTTCCCCAGTACCAAAAGCGGAAAGAGAAGTATTTGACACAGCTCTTAAAGGCGCAAGTGAAGCTGCTTATGCATGGGTCACGATGCCACTGGAAGAAGTGATGTCCAAATACAACATCAAAGTCAAATGATATTTCCCGGGCAATCTCCGGGATTTTTTGTGGTCGTGCTACAATAGACAGACAGGGAGGAAATGTGAATATCAGTACAGGAATGCCAGTATGGCTTGAAAAAGAAATGAATGACAATCCCGCAGTGGATCTGTTGGATCATGGTAGAGGTGTATTACCACTTTCTTCACTTGTAGAAGAAGCACTTGTTATCGCAGCTTCCTACCACAAAAGACCACGGGGAATACTTGTCGTCAAACAGAATCTCTACCAGGCACAACGCCTCTATGAAAGAATCAGCGCCTTTCTTTCGGAAGAAGAATGTGCTCTTTTTGGTGCGGATGAATCACTCCGTGTAGAAGCCATTGCTTCTTCACCAGAAATGACAGCCGGAAAAGTGGATACACTTGCCGGATTATTAGAAAACCACAATAAGGTGGTGATCACCTGTCCAAGTGGTTATATGAGACATTTACCACTTCCACAGGATTTCAGAAACAGTTGTATAACATTGCGGGCAAATGATGTGGTAGAACCAGAAGACCTCAGAAGAAAACTCAGAGCTGGTGGTTATCGGGAAACTGCCCATATTGACCAGCCATTATCTTTTGCGTCTCGTGGTGGCATCATTGATGTCTTTTCCATCAACTATGAAAATCCAATCCGTATTGAATTCTTTGATAATGAAATTGAATCTATCCGTTTCTTTGATGTCTCTACACAAAAGACAATCTATCCGGTAGATGAAGTGAGAATTGTGCCGGCCAGTGATATTTTGTTCAATGATGAACAGGTAGAAGAAATCAAGGCAAAGGCAGAAGAAATACTGGATGAAAAAGATGATGTTATTCTAAGGACAAATGTTGAAAATGACATTGATGCCATAGAACACCATATCCGTGAACCAAAGATGTATCCTTATATGGCACTTTTGAAGGAAACAGCGGATATCACCGATTATATGGACCATCCTCTCATTGTCATCAGCGATGATGATGCGGTGAGGAAAACCGCAAAGCATATGAAAGAAGAAACGGTTTCCTATATTCAGGAAATGAGTCAGGAAAGCAAAATGCTGCCAAGATTTGCGGTATTCAAAGAATTTGAGAGAATTGGTATCAACTGTCAGAAGATAGTAGAAGATCCACTGACACATAACATTTCCCACATCACAGAAGTCCATGTTCCAAATGAACCACTGGATATCAAACTGAAGATCATAGACCAGCCAGGAAAGATTGTTCTTGTTTTACAGCCTAAGGAAATTGACCATGTCAAATCAGTGATGAAGGAACTTGGTATTTCCTATCATACATTGAAGGAAAAAGATGAAATCAGGGAAGGTTTCTCTTTCTATGAAGGTGTATATCCGGATGGCTTTTCGATTGCGGAAAATAATCTCTATGTGTATACAAGTCATGATTTGTTTGAAATCCGTCACCATGCCGGCAGGTTTGAAAAGAAATTCCAGGCAGCTGAAGTCATCCAGAGCTATGATGACCTTGACCCGGGAGACTATGTTGTCCATGCCCAGTATGGTGTTGGTCAGTACCTTGGCATAGAAACAAGAACTATTCAGGGTATCAAAAAAGATTTCCTGAAAGTGGTTTATCGCGGTAATTCTGAATTGCTTGTACCACTGGAACAGTTCAAACTTGTCAGAAAGTTTGTTTCCCGTGAAGGTGTAGTACCAAAGCTCAACAAGCTTGGTTCTGGTGACTGGGAAAAGACAAAGGCAAAGCTCAAAGAAAATGTAGAGAACATTGCGGAACGGTTAATTGCTTTGTATTCCACCCGTGAACAGCATATTGGACATGCTTTTTCCAAAGACAATGAAGAAACGATCCGCTTTGAAAACAGTTTTCCGTATGAATTGACAAAAGACCAGGAAAAAGCTGTGGAAGATGTCAAACGGGATATGGAAAGTGATAAACCAATGGACAGACTTGTCTGTGGAGATGTTGGTTTTGGAAAGACAGAAATAGCTGTACGGGCTAGTTTTAAAGCTGTGTCAGATGGTTATCAGACAGCTGTGCTTTGTCCGACTACTATACTTGCTGAACAGCACTACCATACCTTTATGGAACGATATAAGGGATTTGCGGCAGAAATCCGGGTATTGGACAGATTTTGTACACCAGCCCAGGTAAAAGATACGTTAAAGCGACTCGAAGAAGGCAAAGTGGATATTCTCATTGGAACCCATCGCATTCTTTCTAAAGATGTACGGTTTAAGAAATTAGGACTGCTTGTCATTGATGAAGAACAGCGGTTTGGTGTTGAACACAAAGAAAAGATCAAAGAAATGAAAAACAACATCGATGTACTGACGCTCAGTGCTACACCGATTCCCCGTACACTGCAGATGTCACTCATCGGTATCCGCCAGCTTTCCCAGCTGGAAACGCCACCTGCCAACCGCTATAGCGTACAGACATATGTGGTAGAGAAAAACCATAATCTTGTTGTTGAAGCTATTGAAAAGGAACTGGCAAGAAATGGACAGGTTTTCTACCTCTATAACAACATCCAGCAGATTTACAACATTGCAAGAACCCTGCGGCATTCCATCCCAGAAGCCAGAATTGGTGTTGTACATGGACAGATGGACAGGGATACCATTGAAGATACGATGATGCAGTTCAATAACCATGAACTGGATGTTTTGGTATGTACAACGATTGTTGAAAATGGTATTGATGTACCAAATGCCAATACCATTCTGATTGATAATGCCCAGGACTTTGGTCTTGCCCAGATTTACCAGATTAAGGGAAGAGTTGGCAGGTCAAACCGTGTTGCCTATGCATACCTTCTCATTCCACCACGCCGACAGTTATCGGAAACAGCTTCCAAGCGTTTGCAGGCAGTCAAGGAATTTGCCACACTCGGATCTGGTTACAAGATTGCCATGCGTGACCTTACCATTCGTGGTGCTGGTGATTTGTTAGGTCCAAACCAGTCTGGTTTTATTGATACGGTCGGTATTGATATGTATATTGAAATGCTGGAAGAAGCCATCCAGGAAAAGAAGGAAGGAAAGAAACCGGTGAAGAAGGAAATGAAACATGCGAATGTTTCTGTTTCTGGTTACATTCCTGCAAAGTTTACACCGGATGATTATGACAAATTGGATATGTACCAGCAGATTGATGCCCTGGAAAGCATGGAAGAACTCAAAGAGTATGAGGGTAATGTCATCGACCAGTATGGTAAGTTACCAAAAGAAGTCAGAGTGCTATTCGAAAAGAAGAAACTGGATATTCTTCTGAATGAACCATATGTACAAAGCTACAGGGAAGTGAAGGGTCAGGCAGAAATCAGTTTTTCCCAGTTGTTTTCCCAACAGGTGGATGGTGTCAAACTGTTTTCCATCTTCAATGATATATCCAAAGATATACGTCTTCGCTATGCAGGAAATATGATCATTGCGACTCTTCCAAAAACAAAAGATATGTTACATCTTTCTATTGAAGTCATAGAAAAAGCAATGGAGGCAAAAAGATGAGAGTAGATAAATTCTTGAAAGCTTCAAGAATCATGAAGCGAAGAACGATAGCCAATGAACTAGCCGCAAACCAGAGGGTCGAAATCAACGGCAGGGTAGTCAAGCCAGGAAAGGAAGTCATGCCTGGAGATATTGTCGGGGTGACGTTTGGCAGCCGGAAGATTGAGTTCCGGGTGCTTTCTACAGAAGAACCAAAGAAGAAAAAAGATGCTTCTGAGATGTATGAAATCGTTGGAGAGTACAAAGTTAAGGAAGATAACCTTGAAGGATCACAGGCACTGTGATATAACGCAGATATGGCAGTGACAAAGAAGAAGACAACCCAAAAAGGTAAACCAAAGAAACTTGCGCCGGTCACAAAGCTGATCTGTGCAATTTTGCTTGTGATATCCGCATACCTTATCGCAATGGTTATCAAAGAAGCCGCAACAACGATCCGTTTACAACGAGAACTTGCGGATGTTGAAGAGAAGTATGCCCAGGTACAGGAAGAAAATGAAAGATTGACAGACCAGAAAGCCAAGCTGCAGGATCCTGACTATGTAGAGAGTTATGCCCGCAGTAACTACAATCTTTCCAAGGAAGGTGAACAGATTTTCTATCTTCCAGAAGATACGAACAAATGAGCAGAGATGCTCATTTGTTGAAATGTTTTCATTTTCTAATAACATCACATACAAATTTTGAACATTTTTATTATTTCTGAATGGCTATATTCAAAGATTTATGATATTTGTAATTTAAAGAATGAAAAGGATGAGTGATGAGAGTGATGAAAAAGTTAGTCTATAATCCATTCCGATATAAAAATGGCATTTATTAAATTCTAATAGCCATCAGACGGATGAGGCATTCGGCACATAAATATACTAACTGTACTTTGATAAATCTTTTTATCATTGACTCATTCCAAATTACCTATGAAGAAAAGCAAAGGGCATCCTTCACGAAGGCTATTAGATAAAAATATAACATAGAAATGAAATCATTTTATTTTGATAAATTAAACGTAAAATGTTGTTTGTTATATAAGAAAGTAAACACTTTTGATTCTCAATTAACAATAATAAGAACAACTAACACAAAATTTAAAATAAGAGTTTTTTCCAGATGATTAGAGAGTTTCTATATAAAATACAAAATTATTAAAAGTAACTATTATGTATAAAATAGTGACAATTGAGGAGAAGTTATGAAAAAAATTACAAAACTATTATTTTCACTAATATTATCGTTTTCTTGTACACAAACAGTAATCACAGCAGATGAATCAATTGAGAATGGAAAAATAATAGACTTGTCTGATTATGAAATTACTGAAGAATGCATCAATATTCCAATAGAAGATCAAGAATATATTAAAACCATATCAGGTAAAATACTGAAATTATCCGAATTACCTAGTTTTTCTAGTATTGAAGAAGTTGAAAACTACTACTCTACTTTAACGCCTATTCAAACTCTTGTTCCAAGAGATAGTCAGGGAAGTCAATTGGTGGATTCGTATACTTTTGATGTAAATAATATTAATTCAATTAATTTGTATGTATCCTATACAACATCAGGAAATAATTATACAGGTGAAATAACATCGCATCGAGCGTATACAGTTATGAACGATGTGACAGGAACATATGAATATGAAGAAGAGATTGTTTGGTCGCAAGTAACAACTAGTGGAAAAGATATTAAGGCAGAGTCTGCTGGAACATTAATAAAATATTTCTTGTTTAATGGCAGCTTACAACTTTCATCAGAATATGTCAGACTTCATGGAACTGCGTTTGCAGTGAAATAAACGATTATATTGAGAAAAGGATATATTAAAGTGTGAATAAAATGACGTAAAAATAGTAAAAGAAGCCGCATTAAAAACATCAATGAGTAAAAGCTTGGTTTTTAACCAGATGGAAGAATGTTAGCAG
>CASEPS010000067.1 GCA_949289855.1 uncultured Erysipelotrichaceae bacterium | reverse complement strand
AGCCCTCTGCAATGGATGAGATAATGGATATTGTAAGCGAGTGATATTATTTCCTATGAATATAATATCATAATCAGATCCATATATCAATGATGCATCCATAATTTTACATTTGATATATGAAATACCGGGTCCGGAGCAATTCATCCCACCACCTATAGAGGTGGGGGATTTCTTGCCTGTTATGTGTTCAATATGGGATTTTTTCGAAAAATGATTTGAAAAAAACACAATATGAATAACAGTGTGGATATTTCTAATCCGGATGTACAAAAGCGACGTGGAAACAAGAATATTAATAATGTTTCTCTTCATGACTATGCAAGCTTGTATTTTGATGCACGGAATCCAATGATGTATTATGAAATTGCACACAATAGACTTGATGAACTATGTGTGATTTGCGTTGATAAAAGAGTTCTTGATTTAACTGATACAGTAGTTTCAGATAGAAATGGTGCTGCAGAACTAGCGTTATTTGAAACACCTGATAATGCGTTAAAGTTATTAGATTTTTCTTTGGTCTTTGCTCAGTATTGGAATGATCCAAATCCAATGGTAAAGTATATGAAGAAATCTAAAAAGTGTGCAGAAGTTCTTGTGTTACACAAAGTGCCGGCAGAGTATTTAAAAAAAATAAAAGTCGGTTCTGAACAGGCATATCTGAGGGTGAAAGCATTATGTTTGCCAGTTCCGATAGAGCTGGATAAACGCACTTTCTTTCAAAAGTGAAAGGGAAGGGAGGAATTATGTTTGTCATAAAAATTGGAAATCTGTTTGATTCCAAGGTTGAAACTTTGGTTAATACAATAAACTGTGTTGGTGTTATGGGAAAAGGTATTGCCGCAGTATTCAAAGAGAAGTATCCGGGGATGTATGCTTCTTATCGGGAAATGTGTGCAAGACATGAAATACATACTGGCAGGTTGTATCCATATTTTGAAAATGGAAAAGTGCGGGTTCTCAATTTCCCGACGAAGGAACATTGGCGTTCTCCTTCCAAAATTGAATATATTGAAAATGGCTTGGCTTGGTTTGTACAAAACTATGAAGCTTTAGGTATTCAGTCCATAGCATTTCCACCACTTGGATGTGGAAATGGTGGTCTTGATTGGGATGATGTTGGCCCGATTATGTATGAAAAGCTGGTTAACTTACCAATTGATATTGAGATATATGCACCATATGGGACGCCTCAATACAAAATCACCAGTAACTATCTGAAACAAATCAGAAAGCAAAAGCAATCAATTGGTATTTCTCATGGACAGATATGCAAAAACTGGTTTTTGGTGTTGCACATCGTGAAGTTGCTTGAATCCTCAAAATATAGTGTCAAAGTAGGTAGAACAATTTTCCAAAAAATCTGTTACGTGCTCGCGCGATACGGAACTGATCTTCAGCTCCATTTCGTTAAAGGAACATATGGTCCGTATTCGCAGGATATTAAAGAGATGATTGCCATTCTTTCTAATCAGAATCTGATCACAGAAGAAGAATATGGGAAAATGTTGCTGTTGAGAGTATCTGATAGATTTTCATTTCATAAAGAAAACTATTCAGAAATAGATTTGAATAATGCAGCTAAGACATTTGACCTTTTCAGGAGGATTAAAGATACAGAGCAGGCGGAACTGATTACCACAATTTTGTTTTCATACGATTCCTTAAAACAAAAGCAGGAAAGTATCACTGAGGATGAAATTGTTCAGTATATTGCTGAGTGGAAAAAGAGATATGATACACCTGAGTATGAATACAGAATGAGAGAATTGACAAAGAATCTGGCATTTATGAACTTAATGAATATTGATTACTCAAAAGGGTACAAATCCAACTGAAGAAAGAAATGTAATAGATCCAAATTGCTTAGAAATTTGAAAATTCGAAACAGTATCAATATTGGGCTGGTCGTTTGACCCGGGTCCACATATGTTTGCGGGTGTGATACCCGCATTATTTGCTTTGGGAAGAAGTGTTCCATGTGAAAGAATAACGTGTATTTTTGTTTGTGTTAATATAATATAAATAATGCCGGTGTTGATATGCGATTTTATATCAGGGTGAGAAAGAGGTGGTGACAAATATGTGTAATTTTTCAGATGTCATAGAAGCGCGTATTGAGGATAAATAATGCGAAAGGTAGCTTCGAACCTTTTTGCTATGCATACACCGTTGGAGGTGATTGCACAGGTGTTGGAGATAACGGTTGAAAAGGTGAAGGAATTGCTTGCTGATAAGGTTTAATTTTCAATTGAGTGTAAGAGAAGTATTAAGACTTTGTGAACATGTACTGGTGCTGTAGTGTCAAGCTAAATTGAAAATGTCCTAAATATTTTGAAATATTAGCACCGGGTATCAACAGGAAATCCGGTGCTGTTGTTTGTTTCTGAAGGCGATAAAACTTTGCCTTTTCCACGGATGACTCATGGGCGGGATGTACTTCTTCTTTGGCTCCTTTTTCGGTTCTTCTGGATCCAGTCTTCGTGAAACAGCTTCGTGTTCTTCAATTCTCTTTGCCAGATATACCTGCTCACCAATGGACAGGTAAAGATTTCCTGTGAAGGATTCTATAACAAGGCATTTGGTCTTGTGAGCAAAATAGAGAGGCTTTCCGTCTTCATCTGTAGGAATGTAGAATTTATTCCTGTATCTGATGCACTGCCCTTTATCGACGATTCTATCGCTTAATACAGCCAATGTACGGTCGATTTGTTCTCGTGTTGGTTGTTGTTCATATGCGTTTCTGCTACTATTCAGTTGTAGGGCAAATTCCTTGTTGTATTTTTCTATGTAGGAGTGGAGAAATGCATTGGCTTGTTCTATCGTCGTAATTTTTTTGCGACGCAGCTCAACTGGCAACCGGGACTGTAGCGTCTGGTTTAAACGTTCTACACGTCCCTTTGCCGGAGCTACACTGGTTGTATCAATATCAATACCAAGCTGGTTACAGGCATAGGCAAACTGTGTAAACGTATCGTCTTCATCCAGAAGGCTTTTTTTCTTTTTGTATTCAAAGACAGTCCGTCTGTCAGTCAGAAATGCGACGGGTATGCCTTGATTTGTCAGAATCTGGTCTAATACGTGATAGTAGCCGTTTAATGTTTCCTGGAAGTCAAAGTAAGCTCCATGTATCTGACCGGTAGCGTCATCAATTGCGACGTGCAGATGCCATTTGATATCAGGCACCCAGTAATATTCACTGGCATCCATCTGAAGCAGTTCACCCATGTATTTGATTCTTTGTCAGAGGTGGATTCATTGAGTGCTGCCTTCAGCTTTTTCCTTAACTTGATTTTGGTTTTTCTTCTCGCTTTTGGAGAAAGAACGTTTTCATCACGCAGCCAGGAATTAATGGTTGTGTCCGAAACTGCAATTCCCAGATCCTCTTTGACAATCTCTGAGAAGTGCCTGATATTAGCGTCAGGATAAGAGTTTATGTACAGTTCGATTATCATTCGTTTTGTTTCTTCCGGAAAAGTAGTCGCTGGCTTTCTGTCTCTGTTGCCATGAATAAAAGCTTCTTTGCCATTTGTTTTATAGTCGTTGATCAGTCGGTTGACATGCCGCAGTGTACATTTAAGTTTTACAGCTGCTTGTATTGTTCGTTCATTCTCAAATCTACCTTTCTCAAAATGATACCTCCCATAAGCAAGACAGTTATTATACCATCAGTGGGACATTATCATTTTCGAACTAGAGAATTGCACATTTTCTAACTTTTTCTTTTCATAAATTTTACGTGTTGTGTTAGACTGTCTCTGTATTTTTTAGAAGGGAGAGTCATGGCACAGGTAAAGAAACACGTAAAAACACTGAGTTATAAAACATTGTTGTTAATATTAAAAATCATGAACTTTCTGACACTGGTTCTCTTCTGGGCAGGGTCGTTAGTTCTTTTCAGTATGTTCTGGTTATTTGAGACATTTCCACATGTCAAACTGGATGAATTGTTATATCAGATCAACGCGCCAATAGAAGGCACCAATTCTGAAATGATCCAGAACTATATTCTGACAGCTTTGATCCCTTCAATTATTATGGTAGTGGTTGCCATTATTCTGATTCATTTCTTAAAGAAAAATGGCAGAAGAGCTTTACGTACGGGCATGATCTTTACGGCAGCTGGTATGGTTGGCTTTTCAGCAACAGTTGTCTATGAAAGATTGGATGTCAATGCCTATATGAATGCCAACAACGAAGAAAATAAAGAATTCATTGAAAGCTATTATGTAGATCCTGCCAATGTGACAATTTCTTTCCCTGAACAGAAGAGAAACCTTCTTATGATTTACCTCGAGTCTACAGAAGTGACATTCTCTTCCCAGCAATATGGTGGTGCATTTGATGTAGATGTGATTCCAGAATTGACTACTATTGCCTTGAACAATGAAACATTCTCTGGAAACAATACAACACTCAATGGTGCGTATGCATTGAGTGGGACTACTTGGACCATTGGTGCTATGTTTGGTTCTTCTTCTGGTCTGCCTTTGAAAGTAAACCTGAAAGATGGTAATTCGATGGATAAACAAACTCAATTCTTCTCTACCACACAAACATTAGGTGACATCCTGGAAGACAATGGATATCATAATACGCTACTCATTGGTTCTGATGCGACATTTGGTGGAAGAAGACTGTATTATTCTACCCATGGGAACTATGAAATTCTTGACCATCCTTATATGCAGAGTAATCACAAGCTTCCTAGTGATACATATCATGTATGGTGGGGTTATGAAGATATGTATTTGTACCAGTTTGCACAGGAGAAGCTTACCGAACTTGGGAACACTGGACAGCCATTTAATCTGACCATGTTAACAGTTGATACACACACTGAAGATGGCTATGTATGTGCATTGTGTGGACAGGAACACGGAACAGATCAGTATGCCAATGTGTATTCATGTGCAAGCCGTCAGTTGAGTGCGTTCCTCGACTGGTGTGCACAACAGCCATGGTATGACAATACTACGATTGTGATTACGGGGGACCATCCAACTATGGACAGTGACTTCTGTAAGGATGTAGCTGCGGATTATGATCGTAAGGTGTATACAGCTTACATTAATGCTGCAGCAGTTAACCAGATGCCAGAAAGCTATCGTACCTATTCTACCTTTGATACATTCCCGACAACCATTGCGGCCCTTGGCGCAACCATTGATGGAGACAGGCTTGGTCTTGGCACAAATCTTTTCTCTGGCGCAAAGACATTGACGGAAGAATTTGGTGTGGAAGAAGAAAATCTGAAACTGTTGGCTGATTCGAAGTTTATGGAAGAACGGGCTAATATTGTTTCCGATATGTTAGGGAAAAACGAAAAGATGGGTGGCAATGGTGCTACCAGGACAGTAACAGACAGATAAATTGATATACATGAAAGAAGTAAAGAAGCATGTAAAAAGACTTAGTTTAAAAACACTGACAATGATATGCAGGACATTGAACTTTCTGACCATTATTCTATTCTGGGCAGGTTCACTTGTCCTTTTCAGTATGTTCTGGTTGTTCAGAACATTCCCACATGTGAAGCTGGATGAACTGCTTTACCAGCTTGGTGCACCAATAGAAGGCACAGCTTCAGATATGATCTGGAATTATGTGCTGACAGCACTAGTTCCTTCTGTTGCGGTAGTTGTTCTTGCCTTTGTTTTGATTCACTTTCTGCATCGGAAAGGGAAAAGAGTATTACGAACAGGTATGATCTTTGCGACAGTCTGGATGGTTGCCTTTTCTGGCAGTGTCATGTATGAAAGACTGGATGTCAATGCGTATCTGATTGCCAACAATGAAGAAAACAAGAGTTTCATTGAAGAATATTATGTTGATCCATCTGATGTAACAATTACCTTCCCAGAACAGAAGAGAAACCTTCTTATGATTTATCTTGAATCAACCGAAGTAACATTCTCTTCTGAAGAATATGGTGGAGCATTTGAAGAGAACCTTATCCCTGAACTCACTGATATATCACTGCATAGTGAAAACTTTTCGGGTGATGAAAATGTGTTGAATGGTGCGATTGCTCTGAATGGTTCAACATGGACAATTGGTGCCATGTTTTCAACAACTTCTGGTCTTTCTTTGAAAACATCTCTGGAAGATCGTAATTCCATGGATACGCAATCAGAGTTCTTTGCTACAACGACTACATTAGGTGATATTCTGGAAAACAATGGGTACCACAATACGCTTCTTGTTGGCTCTGATGCAACATTTGGTGGAAGAAGGTTATACTTTTCAACCCATGGCAACTATGAAATTCTTGACCATCCTTACATGCTTGAACAACATAGGCTTCCTGCTGATGATTACAAAGTCTGGTGGGGTTATGAAGACATGTATTTGTACCAGTTTGCACAGGAGAAACTTACCGAACTTGGAAATGCCGGACAGCCATTTAATTTTACGATGTTAACGGTGGATACCCATAAGGAAAATGGCTATGTTTGTGCATTATGTGAAACAGAACATGAAGATCAATATGCCAATGTATATTCCTGTGGCAGTAAGCAATTGAGTGCTTTCCTTGACTGGTGTAAAGAACAGCCATGGTATGACAATACAACCATTGTCATTACTGGTGACCATCCAACAATGGACAGTGACTTCTGTGATGGTGTTCCTTCTGACTACCAGAGGAAGGTGTTAACTGCATATCTGAATACTGCAGCAGTCAATCAGGTACCAGAGAGTTATCGTACCTATTCTACGTTTGATACTTTTCCGACAGTACTTGCGGCAATGGGAGCGGAAATAGAAGGGGACAGACTTGGTTTAGGAACAAATCTTTTCTCAGGCGCTGAAACATTAACTGAATATTTCGGCGTAGAAGAAGTTAATTTGAAATTGATGGCGAATTCCAGGTTTATGGAAGAAAGAGCGAATATTAAAGATCCGGTTAGTTCATCCGAAGAATAACCGGTTTTTTTGAGGGATTCCATCACTTGCTGTCTATATAAAAAGTAGAAAGAAGGTGATGAAATGTCTTCCTATAAAGAAAATACAATTCTCGCTAAGGATATCACATTGACAGACGCAAAGCGTCGGTATGATACCGAAGCCAAAAATCTGTTGTCTTACCGCTGCATTGTTACATACTTTCTTAAGTACTGCACAGATGAGTTTGCCGGGTATTCCCTTGGCGAAATCAATCAGTTGCTTGGTGGTGAGGGGACAGAACTGACTGGAGAAGGAAAGGTACAACTGGCAAACAACAAAGATAATCTTCCAGGACTTGTCCCCATTGAATTTGATCTTCGCTTCAATGTGTCCACACCATGCGGGAAGAAGGTACAATTCGATATTGAGCCGCAAAAATCACTGTTGCCGGAAGAAGTGCTGAAAAACAGGGGCTGTTACTATTGCTCGCGGATGATCAGTGCGCAAAGCAACACTGTGTTCCATTATGATGATTATCAGAATATGCAGACAGTGTATTCCATCTGGGTTATTCCCAATGCTGGAAGTAAGGCCAATACCATGGAAAAGTATGTCCTGCAAAATGTAAATGACAAAGATGATGTGTTGTCTTTGATCAAGCTGATTTATCTGTACCTTGGAGATCCGGAACAGGAAGGATTATCCAGACTTCAACAATTGCTGGATTCTGTTTTCTCTGTTACTATGGAAATAGAAGAAATCCTATCAATATTAGAAAATCAATTTCACATTCAGATGAGAAATGAAATGAAAGAGGTGATGACCAGGATGTGTAACTTTTCAGATATTATTCAGGCGCGGAGCATCGAAATTGGGGAATCGCGTGGAGAAGAAAAAACGAAACGGATGGTAGCGTTGAACCTTCAGGCAATGCATACACCTGTTGAAAAGATTGCGGAGATATTGGAAACAACGGTAGAAAAGGTAAGAGATTTGCTGGACAATAAAGACTAATGAACAAGCCACAGTTAATGCTGTGGCTTGTATGTATCTATGGAAAGAAAGTTCAACAGTTCACGGATGTCATTTAACTGTTCCATCTTTGTACGTATGATTTGTGTATTTTCATAATACATATCATCTGCCATCAAGGTACGGTAGTTTTCATAGAGTGTTGCCATAGAAAGATCTTCTTCAAAGATGTATCTGCCAAACTTATATCTTGTTGTGGCAAGGGCATTGAAGTTTCTTTCATACGAATGATCCGCAATGATCATCTGTGGTATACCATGGGTGAGAGCCTGGTTGAAGTAGAAGTCATTTCCATCATGAATGATGGCACTTGCTCCATTGATCAGTGATACATCCGGGTATCTCTGGTAATGAAGGTTGTTGTTTTTGTGTGCTGTAATACCAGGAATAGAAACATACACATAATAGGGTGCACCAAGGAAGGCGGACTCTATCATATTGCGCAGTGTTGTGGCATTTCCCCTGTATTCGCTGATATAGATACATACCCGGTTTGTACGGGTTTCTTTTTTGGATGGTGGGGTAAGTGAACCAATACGTGTGACATTGTTTTCTGATAGATAAGGTGAAGTTTCCATAGGACCATAACCAATTCTTCTTGTTGCTTTGTCATAGAAGTATTGCAAGTTGAGTTCCTGTACCATGTTGTTTTCTTCTAAGACGGCATTGAGCCCGTGCATGCATTTTGTTGGGAAGTACGCATTGCGGTACATGGCAGGACACACAAATTCCCAGCATGGAATATGGTTTGATAAAGCAGCCATGAGTGAAGCAGGTCTGTCAATGGAAATGATGAGGTCTGGCTGAAACTGATCAATGGCAGCACAAAGAGCATTGTAATCACTTTGTACATATTGTTTTGAGAGAAAGCCATTGCTATAGAGCCATTCTTCATGTGCCCGGTTATCTGCCCCATAGTTGAACAAAGGTTTTCTTGGTCTTGGGGAAGGATAGAGGGAAACATGTTGAAAGTCATTATGCGAATCTGCTGAAACTGCACATGTAATGTCATGTGCAATAAACAAATCTGTGAGTTGTTTTGCAATATGATACCCTGCATCACAACGTGGATGTACAATCAATGGCGCAACCAGAACTTTCATGGCACTATTATAGCAGAAGAGAAAAGTGCATTGAAAATGATGGAACATAGAAATATGATTAGTAGGAGAAAGAGGTCATCGTATGTTAGAAGTATTAAATCACCCACTGATTACACACAAGCTCACGATTATGCGTGATAAGAACACAGGTACAAAGGATTTCCGTGAAAACCTGGATGAAATTGCTGAATTGATGGCATATGAAGTATGCCGTGATTTACCAACAAAACCAGTTCCTGTAGAAACACCAATTGGTCCTACAACTGGTTTCTCCATCAGCAAAGAAGTTGTCATTGTACCAATCTTAAGAGCTGGTATTGGATTACTCGATGGTATCAGAAGACTTGTACCAACAGCCAAGGTTGGTTTCATTGGTATGTACAGAGATGAGGAAACACTCATTCCACATGAATACTTTGCCAAGTTCCCGGACAACCTTGAAGATGCCATTGTCATGGTTGTTGACCCAATGCTTGCGACAGGTGGCAGTGCAAGTGATGCGATTGCTGCGGTAAAGCAAAGAGGGGCAAAGAACATCAAACTCGTATGCCTTGTCGGTGTACCTGAAGGCGTACAAAAGATTCAGCATGACCACCCGGATGTAGATATTTATCTTGCTGCTTTGGATGAACATCTCAATGAAAAGGGATATATCGTTCCAGGCCTTGGTGATGCTGGTGACAGAATCTTCGGCACAAAATGATTGATTATTTCCTTGAAGCATTTGTCTATGTTGTCTGCTTTGCGGCATCATGGTATGGCTTGTCCGCGATCAACTATGAAAAGTTTCTGAAGGCAAACCATGTCAAAGAAGCACAGGTTCTCTATTTCATGATTGTTGCGGCTATTGCATACCTTGCGGGTTCGTTTATCTTAGTATTCGTATATCGTTAAGTCACTTTTTCAAAAAAAGTGGCTTTTTTTGAAAAAAGTTTACGATAAAAGCGAGGAAAATCGCATTTTTCGGGAACAGATAAAGTGAAAGGGGAAAGCATATGAATGAAAATACTTCCTGGAACAACTATATCCGTTCCCGCTGTGAGGTTTATGAAACCATACAGCCACATAATCTCGAACACAATCTCATCTCGGAGGCAAACTGGATTATCCGTTCCCGGTGCACCAGCTGTCATGACCTTGGCATTACTGTACGCACTGGTGACATCTGCTACATGGACTTTGGACAGGCGTATCTCAATGAGATGGGTTACCAGCACTTTGGACTCATCATGGTGCTGTATCGTGAAAAGGCACTTGTTGTACCGATGACAAGCAATGCTGTCCAGTACAAAAGTGCCTATGATCCAAAGACTAACCCACATGGTTCAAAACACCTGTTGCGCATAGGCAAAATACCGGGGATGAACAAACCATCAGTCCTCTTCCTCAATGACATGAAGTTTGTTAACACCGCAAGGGTTATCGATGTCAAAGCACACATTTCCACAGATAGTGCCTTGTTTGCCATCATTCAGGAAAGACTGTTGAAGCTCATGATGGGGAAGATGTAGCTGTCAGATACAAAAGCTGTGTGTCACAATTCACGCACAATGCCACGACTAATCTAAAGTCAGACTTTACATTAGTCGAAACTTTGTGAATTGTGATCCTTCTTTCACAAAAAATAGATTCTCATGAGAGAGACAATGTGCTGGCAATAGAATGAAGTGGGGTATTGTGGACGGAATGGCATTGTTCAGCGCAATCGCAGCTTTTCCTGCTACAATACACTCATGTTGAACAAAAAAGACGGAAAATGGCTGATTGGTGTATCTGGTGGACCGGATTCCATGGCTTTATTACATATGTGTTATGAAAGTGGTATGGACATTGTGGCTGCCCATGTCAATTACCATGTAAGAAAAGAAGCAGAGGAAGAAGAAGCCTATGTAAGAAACTGGTGTGATGAACATGGGATTGTCTGCTTTGTACGAAATGAACCATTTGAATGGACAGGTAACTTTGAAGCAGCCGCAAGAACATGGCGGTATGACTTCTTTGTGATACTTGTAAAGCAATATGATCTTTCAGGTATCTTATGTGCCCATCACCAGGATGATCTTTTGGAAACATATATTATGCAGAAGGAGAAGAACATTATTCCAATGTGGTATGGACTGAAAGAAGAGACGAAGTACCATGGTATTTTGCTTGTAAGACCGTTGCTTTCTTATACCAAAGAACAACTGGTGCAGTATTGTCATATGCATAACCTGCACTATTACATCGACCATACAAATCTTGAACCTGTCCATACACGGAATGTCATCCGTCAGGATGTGTCCTCTTTTTCCAAAGAAAAGCGGATGGAACTGTTAACGGAAATCGATGAAGCAAATAACAATCAGCAAGCCATCCGCAAACAGGCTGAGACATTGTTTGAGATGGAAAGACTGGATTTAGAATGCTATCGCAAAGCAGAAGAAGAGGTAAGACTGACAGCTTTGCGTAAACTGGTGGATGAGAAAGGAACCCATCACTACAGCCGAAAGTATATGGAAGAACTGGATGTTATTTTGATGAAACAGAATGATTTCCTGATACCTTGTGGCGAGGAAGAACTTGTGCAATGTAAAGGCAAGGCATATATGCAGAAGAAACCTGTCCCCTATGCTTTTGTGCTTTTTGAAGTAAAGAAAATGAAAACAGCGTATTTTTCTATAGAGCTGGAAGGTACAACAGTAGAAAAACTATCTG
This sequence comes from uncultured Erysipelotrichaceae bacterium, assembly GCA_949289855.1. Classification (GTDB taxonomy): domain Bacteria; phylum Bacillota_I; class Bacilli_A; order Erysipelotrichales; family Erysipelotrichaceae; genus Bulleidia. Next base: position 2,851 of record CASEPS010000067.1, on the reverse strand, counting down.
TTTCCAAAGAAGACTTTCCCTTGACCATACGGAATGTACGAGAAGGAGATGTCATCGCTATGCGCTTTGGTACAAAGTCAGTGCATCGTTTCTTCATTGACCGCCATATTCCCAAAGGACAAAGGGCACTGTGGCCAGTGGTGGAAAATGCACAGGGACAAGTGATCTATGTTGCAGGTCTTGGTTGTGACAAAGACCATTGGAAAAAAGAATGTATGATGTTTGTTAAGCATGATGCAATCTGTTAACGAAATAAAGCGCCTTTGTGCTAGAATATCTCTCATGGAGGCGTTTTCTATGTGGGAAAAGGATGACATTCAGAAAGTGCTGTTCACCAATGAACAAATTGTTGAAAAAGCAAAGGAACTTGGTGCAACTATTACAAATGATTATGCAGGTAATGAAAAAGCACCACTTCTTGTTGCTTTGTTAAAGGGTTCAGTACCATTCCTGGCAGAACTGATCAAACATGTGGACATGGATATCCAGATGGATTTCATGGATGTTTCAAGTTATGAAGGAAGAGAGTCTACCGGAGAAATCCGTATTCTCAAGGACCTGGATACAACGGTTATGAACCGTGATGTGCTTCTTGTAGAAGATATTGTGGATACAGGAAGAACCCTGGCAACGGTGACAGAAATTCTCAAAACACGTGGTGCCCATAGTGTGAAGATTGTCAGCCTTCTGGATAAGCCATGTAACAGAGTCAATGGCTGCAGCCCTGACTACTATGGTTTCCGTGTAGGAAATGAGTTTGTGGTCGGCTTCGGTATGGACTTTGACCAGAAATACAGATGCCTTCCCTATATCGGTGTTCTGAAACCAGAATGCTATACAAGTAAGGAGTAACTGATGCAACAGAATAACAAAAACAGCTGGCTGAACTTTCTGCCATATCTGATTCTGATTGTTGCTTTCTTCTCTCTTTTCAACATGAACATGGGTTCCAACACCCAGACCGTGGACTACAATGCCCTCAAGAGTGTGATTGCTGAAGAAGAGATTGATTCCGCAACAATTTCTGTCGGATACAATGTCACCACTGTGCGTGGTGTATATCAGACAAATGGCAGAGATGTGACATTTGAAGCAAAGATTCCAAGTACGGATACGGCTATTGCGGAAGTGATTGAAGAACTTCCAGACACAAGGATTTCCATTGTGGATGCAGAAGCTTCCAATGCTTTCCTTGACATCCTTGGTTCTTTCCTGCCGGTCATCCTGATGTTTGGTATTACCATCTGGATGGTCAATCGTATGGCTGGAGGAGCAGGTGGCAACAACAAGGCATTCGACTTCTCCAAGTCCCGTGCAAGACTGGAAGGAAAGATCCGTGTCCGTTTCAATGATGTCGCAGGTTGTGATGAAGAAAAGCAGGAAATGCAGGAAATCATCGAATACCTGAAATATCCAAAGAAGTTTGAAAAGATGGGTGCCCGCATTCCTAAGGGTGTACTGCTCTCTGGTCATCCAGGTACTGGTAAGACATTGCTTGCCAAGGCATGTGCAGGTGAAGCAAATGTACCATTCTATTCCATTTCTGGTTCTGACTTCGTTGAAATGTTTGTCGGTGTCGGTGCAAGCCGTGTCCGTGACATGTTCAAGAAGGCAAAGCAGACTGCACCATGTATCATCTTCATCGATGAAATTGATGCGGTAGGCCGTCAGAGAGGTGCCGGTTTTGGTGGAGGTCACGATGAACGTGAACAGACACTGAACCAGCTGCTCGTTGAAATGGATGGTATGGAAGATAACAGTGGTGTTGTTGTCATTGCGGCAACAAACCGTCCGGATGTCCTTGACCCTGCATTGCTGAGAGCTGGCCGCTTTGACAGACAGATTACAGTTTCTCTTCCAGACCGCAAGGGCAGACAGGCTATTCTTGAAGTCCATGCAAGAAACAAGCACTTTGCAAGTGATATTGACCTTGGTGCTCTTGCTAAGCGTACACCAGGCTTCTCTGGTGCAGATCTTGAGAATGTACTCAACGAAGCCGCAATTCTGGCTGTACGTGAAAACATTGATGAAATTGGCATGAAGCAGATTGATGAAGCCATTGACCGTGTCATGATGGGACCGGCTAAGGTTTCCCGTACATATGATGAAAAGACAAAGAAGATTGTCGCTTATCATGAATCTGGTCATGCGATCATCGGTTTGTTCCTGGATGATGCACAGGTTGTACAGAAGGTCACAATCATTCCTCGTGGTCAGGCAGGTGGTTATAACCTCATGACACCGAAGGAAGAAAAGCTCATGAATACAAAGAATGATCTCCTTGCAACAATTACTTCCTATATGGGCGGAAGAGTTGCGGAAGAATTGTTCTTTGATGATGTGACTACTGGTGCTTCCAATGATATTGAACGTGCTACCCACATTGCCAAGGACATGGTTACACTCTATGGTATGAGTGAACTTGGACCAATCAAGTACAACTCCGGTTCTGAAAATGTCTTCCTTGGCAGGGATTATAACAGTCCATCCAATGTGTCTGGTCAGGTTGCTTTTGAGATTGATGAAGAAGTCAGAAAGATTATCAATGGCTGCCATGACAAGGCAAAGGAAGTCATCAATGCACACCGCAAAGAGCTTGAAGACATTGCGGCTGCACTGATGGAGAAGGAAACTCTGACTGCTGAAGAAATTCAGGCAATTGTCAAGGGTGAAACACCTGTTGATACAGAGGAACCTGTTATTGCTTAACAAATGAAGTCTGCAGAAATGCAGGCTTTTTTTGTGAAAAGAAAGGCGCTCCAAAATTAGTTGGGGTTGAAGCTTTGAAGTGATCATAACTCGTGGGGTAGTGGTTACCCCACAGGTGTTGGATCATGTTGTGAGTAAGGTG
>CASEPS010000066.1 GCA_949289855.1 uncultured Erysipelotrichaceae bacterium | reverse complement strand
CAACCATTCTCTGCCTTTGTTTGTTTGCAATGGTGTTGTTTCTATTTCAGTTTCATGCGTGACATTGCCAGTTTTCACACCTTGCCTTGTGCCAGTTGTTGCGCTTGGAGAGGCGGAATGAATGTTCTCCATCAGTTCGCTTGTCAATTGGCGGCGCATGTTTGCAAGCACGCTTGAGGGTATGAAATAATTGAAGTCGTGCGGGATGAATTTTATTTCATTGCATTCGAACGGAGTATTGCCGAGTTTCGACAGTTGCTTTATGATGTTTTCACGCTGCGGCTTGACGGGCGTTTGTTTTTCGTACGCTACGTTTACTGTTGATGTTTTGCTTTCACCTGTTATGTGCGCGGCCAACTCAAAGCCGTCTGTCGCTTCGCTTAGTGTCATTGAAATGCCTATTTTCCGTATTGCGCTGGGCTTGGAAAGCAAGTCTTCAAATTTCTTGTCATTGTTTCTGTACAATGCTGTGCCGTGCTGTAGGCCTGTTGGCATTTTAAGCGGAAATATCCTGTTGCCTTCAACTCTGTTTGCCCTGAAGCCTACAAGCTCTCTGTTTGCAGACCGTTTGTCTTGCGGTTTACCGCTGCGTTCAATGAAAAAGCAAAGTCCGTCGCCATTGGTGAAAGCCGAAGTCCCGGCAACAGTGAACGAGTTGCTTCGTATCTCTTTCACTGTTCCTACATATTCTCCAATGGCTTTGGGCGTGTCAAATGATGCGATGTCAGTCTTCTTGCCCGTTAGCATGTAGTTTGTAAAGCCACGGTTGAAAGTCTTATTTAAGTTTGGAGTGAATGTGTATTTGCATCTGCCGAGTGAGGCGCGATGGTATAAACCGGGGTTTCGTTTTATTATTTCATTTAGTTGTCTTCCTAAATCTTCTTTTTTCAATAATACGTATATAGCAAAAACAATTCCTAAAACAAATGATGGTAAAACTTACTACACTGTTGCAGATGTAGTTGAGAATACTCCTGCTAAAGGGTTTAAGATTACATTTACTGATGATTATTATGCGGAATATGGTGCTGTAAGAAATCTTACGATCACATATCAGGGTACAGTAGTTAAGGCTGCGTTTGAAAACAATCCGGATAAGCTGGAAAATACTGCAACATTGACTTACAATTCCGATCCATACAATGCAAATGGTACTTTGAAAACTGATAGTGATTCTGCACGCGTATATTCTTATAGACTGCAGATCAATAAAGTTGATAAGGAAGGCAAACCTCTTGCGGGTGCACAATTTGAAATTTATACAAAGACTGGAAATGAAGCCTCAGATAATCCTTTGAAATTTACAGGAGACAAAGGAAGCTATATCCTTGCATCTTCTTCTGAAGAAACAACTGTAACAAAGCTTCAGGTCAGCGATGTTACAGGTGAAGAAACTAAAACTGGTGGTAATCTTTTGATCAAGGGTCTTGATGTTGGCACATATGTGATTAAGGAAGTCACAGCTCCAGAAGGATATGTTTTGCCTGATGGACAGATGGAAGTTATGATCACAGTTGCCAATGCACTGGATGGATCGATTGATTCTGTGAGTCATACAGAAACTGGTTCATTCAAGTTATATACTGCAAATGATACAGATCAGGATCTAAACAAAGATGGTGTATATATTACAAATACAGATGCTGCTAAAGATATTCCAAATACTACATTTAACAACACAGTTACGATTGATGTTTTGAATACAAGCAACGCTGATGCTGAGTTCGAACTCCCTTCCACTGGTGGTATGGGTACACTGATCTTCACAGTAGGTGGTCTGTTTGTGATGGCAGGTGCTGTTGTACTTGCTGTAATGATGTACAAGAAGAGAAATGCGTAATAGCATAAAGAAATGAAGGGAAAGAGAAGAAAGAAAACTGATCTTCTGATATTCCTGGTGCCTGTCATGGTATTCCTGGCAGGTGCCGGGATTTTCCTTTATCCGGCAATCAGTAATTACTTAGAGGAATATAATGAAAATCTTGTAGGTGATCCTGTACATGACCCATTTGTTCCAGGTAGTGGATTTGCCGTTCCAGATAATTATGAAGAAGTATTGAATATCAATGGCGACGGTGTCATGGGCTATGTGGAAATACCAGATATTGATGTATATCTTCCTATTTATCATGGTACAGAAGAAGATGTGTTAGAAAAAGGAGCAGGACACCTGAGTATGACAACGCTTCCCATTGGTGGAGAATACAGGCATAGTGTCATCAGTGCGCATCGTGGATTACCAAGTGCTGAGTTATTTACCCGTCTTGACGAAATGGAAATTGGCGATGTGTTCTATATTCATGTGTTGGATGAAACACTGACGTATGAAGTAGATATGATAGAAACCATTCTTCCGGAAGAGTTATCACTGCTTGGTGCAGAAGAAGGAAAAGATTATGTGACCTTGTTAACATGCACACCATATGCCGTTAATACGCATCGTTTGCTGGTGCGCGGAAGCCGTATAGAGACAAGTGAAGCATATGTGCCAGGTGATTCCGAGGAATATGTAGCCCGCAACCTTTCCTGGTTGGGAATGTATGTTGGTGCGATTTTGATTGGTATTATTTTGCTTGTCTTGTTGTTTGTTTTGTGGAGAAAGAAACATGAAGCGTAAGTTAATGGCAATATTCATTTTGATCATCTATGTTATTGGGGCAGGTATTGTTTTATATCCACAGATGAACAGGTTTGTTTTAAAACAAAAGCAGAATAAAGCAATTGATAACTTTGCGCATGAACAGAAATACGATGCCTTGTATGATGAAATGACCGCATACAACCAGGCACTTATAGAAAATGGACAATCTGGACTCAGTGATGCGTGGACAGATACAGAAATGTCAGGAATTCTTGAAACGGCAGGGTTTGAAGAAGGTATGGTTGGTATTCTTTCTATTGATGCAATGGATGTGACAATTCCTTTGTATTTTGGTGCTGATGAAATGTCTTTATACAAAGGCGTTGCAGTACTTGCCAATACAAGTATGCCAATTGGTGGAGAAAGCACCAATTGTGTTATTGCCGGACATCGCGGTGGATATAATGGACAGGCTGTATTCCGTGATATTGAAGTATTACAAATTGGCGATGTTGTTTCTGTAACCAATCCATGGGAAACTTTAGAATATGAAGTTGTCGGGCATATTGTTATTGAACCAGACGATTTAACTGTGATCAAAATCATTCCTGGTGCTGATATGCTTACCCTTGTAACATGTCATCCATATGGAGATAACAGTCAACGCTATGTTGTGTATTGCAAGCGTAAGGGTAATACAGAACAAATTGTACTACCCGAAGGAGAAGCCTATGTTTCTTCTGATGATTCAATCACAAAAGAAAACTTTTTAACAATGATTGGAAATGGTGGCATTGCAGTCATGGGTATAGCAGTGATTATCTTTGTTGTGAAGTTATGCAGGAAGTAATATAAAAAGAAAAACCAGAGACTGAAGCACATCTTTTCCAGATTGCTATAGATGATGACTGACCGGCAGAGATTTGCCGGTTTTTGCCTTGTATTCATTGTGTAGTTTTACTACTTTCAGTTTCAGGAGGTAGTATGGCAAAGAAAGTATATGGATATGCAAGAGTGTCTTCCAAAGACCAGAATGAAGAGAGGCAGTTGATTGCTTTGAAGCAGTTTCCGGTATCTGAATCTTTGATTTTTGTGGATAAGCAAAGCGGAAAGGATTTCAAGCGTCCTCAATATCAGATTTTGTTAAGGAAACTGAAAGAAGGAGATGTTCTTGTCATCAAGTCGATTGACAGGCTTGGCAGAAACTATGAAGAAATACTGCAACAATGGCGACTGCTCACAAAGAAACGAAAAATAGAAATGGTTGTGCTTGACATGCCTTTGTTGGACACAAGGAGACGAGGGAATGATTTGACTGGTGTGTTTGTTGCAGATCTTGTATTACAGATACTGTCTTATGTTGCACAGGTGGAAAGGGGGAATATTCACCAGCGCCAAAGAGAAGGCATAGCTGCTGCCAGGGCAAGAGGTGTTCATTTTGGCAGGAGGAAAACACCAGTTCCTTCTGATTTCCCATATGTGTTGAAAAGATATGAAAAAGGAGAAATCTCTTCCAGAAAAGCTGGGAATCTTCTTGGTGTTTCACATAGTACCTTTCTCAAGTGGAGCAAAAGCAGCTGATTTTGTAAATAAAGGTAGACTTTTGCGACCATTGCAATACATACATGACCTGGATTTGAAACACTGCCATATAACCTTCTCTGTTTCTGACAATGCCAGTTTACTGCATTTGGTTTTGTAAGTCTGCTTTTCAAACCAGCCCTCTTTGTTTTGACGAAGTGAACGGTCTGAAACTGATTTCTCAGTTTTAGATAGGCGGAATAGTCCCACGTTCCGTTAGTGGAAGCAGTTGTGTCCCACAAATTGCAACTGCTTTTCTTTTAGGTTCAAATGGTATGACTTGTAAGAGATGTGCTAAAATTAATTCATCATTAAAACAATCATAAGCCTGTTGTCTTTGTGGGAAAGATAACAGATGCTCTGGTCTTGTTTGTGGGAGGCAGGATATGAAGTTTCTTGTGGTTGCAAAAGCAGAGGAAGATGCGCTTTCTCTTTGTGAGAGAATAAATGGATTATTCAAAGATATTGGATTTTATACAGTTGTTGCTGAAGAGATTTCCAATGCTTCTTTTCCATCGGATTGTGAAGGAGCTTTGATTTTTACGGATGAGCTTCTGATTGAAACAGTATATGACATTGCTGGAAGATTTCTACATGGCATGTCATTATTTCTGACACGCAGGGACAAACTTGTCATTGATACGACAAAGATACATATGGGATATATCCTGCATATGCCATTCAATGATGAGGAATTGTTAGAGGCAATCCAGATTGTCTATTTTGTAGCAAAAGGCAGTTTCCGTCATGTCTATGCCAGAATGTTTGGAAGATTTGAACTACTGGTAGATGGTAAGCCGGTACATTTCTCCAACCGTAAGGCAAAAGAATTATTGGCATTATGCATTGACCATAGAGGTGGAGAAGTTTCTATAGAAGAAGCTACTGACAAGCTCTGGGAAGACAAGGCATATGATCAGCAGGTAAAGAATCTTTATCGCAAAGCAGTTATGTCATTGCATGCGACGCTTAAAGAAGCGGGGATTGAAGGAATGTTCATTAATGGACGCGGCTATTGCTGTGTGGATACGAAGACATTTACCTGTGATTATTATTCTTTCCTTGCTGGTGGCAGTGATGGTATGAAAGCATATGTTCATCAGCGTACATATCTTTTTGATTACTCCTGGGCAGAAGAGACAAGGAGTATTTGTGAAGAATTGTATATGAAGCTTGAAAAGTAACAAAACAGTAACACATAAGGTGATATAAACATAGCAGATGAGTTTAAGAAACAGGTCTACATATGTAACTGTTTCTTCTGGAATGTGGGATTCCAGTCTCGACAAATTGCATTTGTCAAAGAGATTATCTGATATGTATTCACCAATGTGGGGCTGGTGATTACCAGTGACGATAATCGTAGTGCTTTGGCAGAGTATTATAGTATTGAAAGATGAGAACGCCCCTGTGCGTTCTCTTTCAGTTTCAGAGGAGAAATTCTGATCTTATGCCCCATCCTGAAACAAGTAGGAGGAAGCATATGAATATTACACGTCGGTTGAAGTCTTTAACAGCACTGGCTCTTTCGCTCAGTATGGGATTGCAGTTCTATCCGGTTCTTGGTGAAGAGACAACAGAACCAGTAACAAGTGATCTCAGCACATCTACAAGTGTAGACTGGAGTCTGAAAACCTATATTGCACGTAAGGAAGGTGCAGATTTTGGCCTTGGTCTTACATTTGAAGAAGGCACAGTACTCCATGCTGGAGATACCATGTCTCTTGCATTGCCTGAAGGCTATAGCTTTTCTGATATCACAGAAGCATTACCTCTCTATGCAATGCGTGATGGTGTACCTGGTGAAATGCTTGCGTCTTATACGATCAGTGGCAATGTGCTTTCTCTTGTTTTCAATGAGGTAACAGACCTCACTGGTGTAACAACAGAACTGACAGTTACTGGTACACCAGTTGAAACACAAACAGAAGGCTATTATAAGGAACATACATGGACAATGGAGAATGACTCTGACGGTACAGTCAATACCGTTAGTTTCAACGTGCCAGCAAGTGACATCATGAACTGGACATGGGTCAGTGAAGATGGTACATGGTCAACAACTGTTGACTCCATTCAGGAAACAACAGAAGGTACAACACTTGTTCTTTCCAACACGACAACTGCAGTTTCTGCCTATACCTTTACCCTTCCCGAAGGCATTAAAGCAGACAATGCAAGTGCAGAACTGACTTATGCACCTGTAAATCCTGATGGAACACGTTCAGAACAGTCCATCAGTATTGGTACATACAATGTGACAGATAATACGTTTTCAGCAAATGTCACAACAGTTCCACCAGTTGCAGTCACTGTGTCTCTTCCTTTCACATGGAACACAGAACCACAACCAACTCAAACACCAGAGATTGTGGATGAAGAACTGATAGCAGCTATTACAGAAGAAAATGAGAAGCTGAATGAAACACCAGCATCTACAACATCTCCAGTAACTACTGCTACACCAGAGACAACTGAGACTCCGGAAGTAACACCTACACCAGAGCCTACAGAGACTCCAGATGTAACACCAATACCAGAACCAACAGAAACACCAACAGCAAATAATGAAATCAATATGATGGCAAATGGTGTGGAAAGAATAATTGGGCAGGAAAATGAAATAACTATTGATGGTACTACCTGGACAGTCAACACAAATGTTGTTGGAAAAGATGGAGTAAGTGGAAATTCTAAAGATGTTTTCTGGATTGACAATAATAATGGTGAAGGCACAAGACCGGTTTGGGAGAATGCATTTAAAGATGATCTGAGTAATGCCCTCAATTTCAATAACCTTGACTTCAGTGCAACTCTGACAGTAAATGACAAAGAAGTTACGTTAAATGAAGCGGATCTGCTAAAACTTTTAGGTATTAATAGTACAGCTTCGATTGCAGATTATCTGACTTATACCGATATGGGCGGAACAGGACATTGGGCAATTTCACTTACCAATCTGCCATCTTCTGTACAGTTGACAAGATCATGGACGGAAGAACAAATCTTTGATGGAGTCCCGGTTCAGATTCCTCGAACAGAAACTGTTACAGCAGCCATCTCAGATTGGACCGTTTCATACAATAGTGATCAGACTCTGGAAGTAGGTACTGATGGCTATTCTTTTGTCAATGTAAGCGAAGTCAGTGAAGGTGTATATAAGGATCAAAACGGAAGAGACAGACAAGGTGCAGCAAATACTGGAGAAGGCTGGTATTTCGTTCAGGAAACAGAATACACATCCACAATCATTCTTCGCCGAGGAGATAATGTCCTGGCTACTGGTGGTGAGGAGGATGTTAGGAAGTTATTAGATGCGATCTATAGTAAATACTCTTTCTACTATGACACTGGTCTTACTGGAACTGGTGCTTTAAAAGGTAGTGTTCCGTTAATAGATGAAAATGGGAATAAGTCTATTGTTATCGATTATCAATCAGAGAATTTTGGCTCTTATGTGGAAGGTGAAGTACCAACAATTACTTTGACAGTTCCAAATCTAGAAAAATATAACCTTGATGGTTCAGAGATAATTTACAATATTGATCAGGATAACAATGGTAATGATTTAGATGTATTAACCAACTCTGAGTTCCATGGTATTCCTGAAGGAGATACTCTGGAGGAAGAAATCAAAAATGATGCAGTAAGTAATCATGGTCAGGATATCACTAAGTTGTTTAGTGGTGGCACAATGTATCTGACTCTCTCTGGTGAAAGAGGCTATTCTGCAACAAAGGTATGGAAAGATGCAGATAAAGACTTTGAAAAGCGCCCAGAGGTCTCTTTTGAACTGTATCGTTTTACATTAAAAAATGGAATGACTATCAGTGAAGCATTCATGCAGGCGAGCCCTGTTCAGGCGACAGTTAATTCAGATGGTGAATCCACGTTTGCAATGCAGACAGCCGAATATATTATTCCAGAGGGATCAGGAGCTGATGAAGTAACCTTTAACTTTAAAGATGACTTTATTTCTAAAGATACTCCAGACTTTGATGAGATAGTTAATTATCTTCCAAAATATGATCCAGAAGGATATAGATATATTTATTTCGCAAGAGAAACAATGTCTGGTGAAAACGCAAATAAGTATCGTGTGGAATATGGGGAGTATGATTCTAAAACAGATACTTTTAAAGATACACTTCCTGAAGGATATGTGACCGAGAAAGTTCCAGACAGACTATCTGATGATACAAGTATTTATAATACAGGTACTGTAACAAATGTTCTTACTGATACAACGAATGTTCGAGTACGTAAAACCTGGATTGCGGATGCTTTCCAAAGTGAATTAGGAGATGTCAGTGTATCCTTTAAACTTGAAAGCAGACATGAAGGTAGTGATGAGGAATGGGAAACCGTTCCTGATGTAAGTTTCATCATGGGTAATACGGCAGATGATGGCACAGGTAAACCTGGTGTTTCTTTCACTGCGGAGAATCTGGTGCAAACACATTCTACAAATCTGCCTTTATACGATAATGAAGGAAACAAACTGGAATATCGTTGGGTAGAAGATAAGATCCAGCAGGGTGAAACAAAGATATCTGTTACTGATGGGAAGTTTACTCTTTTCCAAAATGAACAGAATGTTGAGTATACTTCTACTTCGACATATGACGAAGAAAATGGGTTTACTGATATTGTGAATGAGATTGTGAATGAAACAAAATATAATGTGGAAAAGAACTGGAATGATGAAGAATGGCTTGCTTATATTGAGGAAGAAGGAAATAATCTGACTCCAGAGCAAATTGAAGCAATTGAGAACAAAATCTGGTGGCCAGTTTCATTACAAATCTACCGTAGCGATTCTTTCCATAATAATCATCAATTATATCTGAAGAATGATGCTGGAGAAGTTGATGAAACATTAAATTACAAGCTTGATGGTAAAGAAGATGTTGAACCAACATTGTTGTATGTAAATAATCCTGCATATGATTCTTCAATTGAAGAATCTGAAGATAATCCGGAATATGTCTTTGCTGGTCAGGTACAGGAGACTTCACCATGGCATGCAGAATTTACGAAACTTGCCCTTTATGATGAAGGTGGTGGTATTTTCGACTATATCGTGATCGAAGCTAATGAAGAAGGCGTATTCTGGAGTGCGGATTATTCTGTCAAAGTTGATGATAATGGCATAACGACTTTTGTGATCGATAATATGCCTCTAGGAACATCGGATCGTATTTATGTGAGAAAGAGATGGATGGACGATGGTGACGAGCAGCACCGTGGTGCTGTTACAATGACTGCATATAGAGTCCCGGATACATATGATCCAACAGATGAAAATGCACAATTCAGTTTTGATCAGTTGCAGGAGTTAGGCAATTTCACTCTATCAAGAGAGAATAACTGGTGGGGTTGGATTACACTCGTCGATCGAATTTCAGATGAAAATCCAGCGATTCCAAGAGACGAGCTGATCGTATTGGAAACAAGTGTTGCTGGTACGCAGGAAGGTGAAGCAGCACATGATTTAACTGGTTACTATACACCAGAAGTTTTGAATGCAATATATAAAGACCAGCATGCGAAAGTAAATGATGATAAGACTGCTTTCTTTCAGTATGAAACAATGAATCATCAATATGAAGCTACTTTCAGTATGCAGGAATTGCAGGGTATTGAGTTCTATACAGCAACTAACAGAAGACTTGGCAGAGTAGATATTACGGTTACCAAGAACTGGCTGGATGGACAGGATACAGAAATCAGAAATGAGTTTATTAAAGCTTTAGGTGATAATTATGAGCTTGTTCTTCAGTTGAAGGCAGCAGACCTTCAGGATGTGGATGTCAGTATTCCGGAGAATTTCATTAATTATGACAATAATACTGTCCAGCTGGTTAATTCTGTAAATCAGATTTCACAACCAAAGGATAAGACTACCCTGAATCCAAATGATCTTGAGGCAGCAGCAGCTATCCAGACAATTAATGTCACAGACGCAAGTTCTCAGTATTATTTCTGGAATCTTCCAAAATATAATGAGTACGGAAAGATCGTTCGTTATACAGTAATAGAAGGCGTCATGGAAAAGGGTACAAATAATGTAGTGCCTGTTGCTCAATTTGTCAGCGAACACAATATTCAGACAGAGTATACGTTCTCAATGGTTCAAAACCGTTACGATCCTAGCTTGAAATTGAAGCCTGATCAACAAGAAATGACTGCTACAAATCGCCTGTCTGGTACTAAAGATGTCTTCTTCTGGAAAGAATGGAATGATGCATATCGTTTGGAAAAAGGTCAAAGACCAGACTACTACCTCAGGCTGTATCGTTGGGAAAGAAATAATGATACTGGAGAGTATGAAATGCATTATATGTATCGTGATTTGTCATTGAAGTTCTATGATGATAAATACATTACATTCTGCGATTTCGGAAATCTTGATAAGTATGATGCAAACGGATATGAATACATTTACTATGCAAAAGAAAATGTAAAGATTGAAGATAAGGTACAGTTTGATTATCTGGACGTTGAGTATAAATATGATTCTTGCTTCGAAAATCGTGGGTTTAGTGAAGAAGCAGATTCTACTATTGTTGCTGCATTAGAGGCATTGGAATCTATTGGTGGTGAACAGGGATATACAGGTGGTTCGCAGGAATCAACGGATCTTGTACTGCCAGTCATCACGACAAATGTAGAAAATCCAGATGGTTCCGTGACAACGAATCATGTTTACGGATTAAAAGAATGTGGTATTTTCGTCAATACAATTGCAGCGAATGTTCATGTTTCTGGTAAAAAGGTTTGGTATACAATGCCAGATGGATTCCAGGAAGAGGATCTTGTTCCGGTTACTTTCTATCTGTTCCAATATTATGAAGCAGCAACAGATAAGCCACTGGATAGCGATACAATGACGTTTAATAATGGAATACCATATTTCGAAGATAGTAATGGAGACAGACATTATGCAATTTCCTGGATCAATATTGATGAATGGGAAACTCAAAAAGTAGCATCAGAATATGTATTTGCATTGGAATATGCTGGTGCGAATGTCAATCCAAGAACTGCGGATGGTACAAGACTTCAGGTTGATAAGGATGGATTGGTAATAGTTGAAGGTTCTACGGGTGCATCTTCTCTGCCTAAGTATGATAAAGATGGAAATCTTTTTGAATATATTCTGCGTGAGAGTGGTGATTTCTCTAATTCAGATGTTGGACAGGATGGAACAAATTTAATCTTTAAACAGCCTACAATCAATAACTATGCAATAACAAATGAATACGATTCTGTTGATGGTAGTGTGACTGTGAAGAAGTTCCTGGATGTTCCTGAAGGATATGAAGGTAATTCAAGTGTGGTTTTCTCATTCAAGTTGACAAGACAATATGGTTCGACTGAAGATAAGACAAAATTAGTCAATGACGATAAGTTTGAACAGGTGAAAACAATTACATTTGATGAATTTGTAAGTGACAATGGAACTGAAACATTTGATGATTTGGAGCTCTATGCACCAAATGGAAATCGGTATGTTTATACTGTGACGGAGAATCCTTCTTCTGATAAGTTGATCCATGGCGGATTTATCGTTAATGCCCAGAATGGTATTAGTGATAATGCGAGTGATGTAATAGGAACACCGAACAAAAATGCGGATGGATCGTATAGTGTGACAAATATCTATCCTAAGCAAAATGATGCTCCTGTTGGCATTATTGAAAGCATAATTGATTCGCTTGCTTCTATTCCTGAAATGCTTGGTTTAAGGCCGAAACAGCAAGAAGAAGACAGATTTGGAGTTACATTCAAAAATAAATATGAGGAATCGTTTGCACCTTTACAATTTGCAAAGGAATGGGATGACAGTGGACTAAGTGATGCAAGATTCAATACACCACTGACATTCCAGGTGAGTCGTTCTGCTGATTCTCAGCCTGAACAGAGTAATCCAATTAAAAGTGAATCACTTGGTTCTTTCACAATTTATCTGACTGATGAGGCTAAAAATGTATCGAGTGTAACTTTGCAAAAAGGCACAAGTGAAAATCAGCAATACTTCATGCTCTCTGATGGTAATCAATTGAGCGATTTGAAAGAAATTACTATCAGTGTTCCTGAAAAAACATTAGCAACTAATGCAGATTGGACGGTTAAGATCAGTAAATTCTCCACGTATGCATTCAATGGTATGCCTTGGAAGTATACATTGCGTGAAGATGATGTTTATCCATATATCACAAAAGGAAATAACATTACATTCACATATAATGAAGCTGATAATACTTTCAAAGGTCCTGAAAATTCTAAATTTGTGAATAGTACAAAAGTGAATGTTCGTGCAGTGAAGGATATTCGTCCTGCTAATGATAGTAATACGGATTATCTTGCAGGTAATACGAGTCTCTGGAATTACACAGGATTTAACATTCAGTTGAAATTCGAGGTCTATGCAAAGTTTGTTCAGGCAGATTCCTGGGATGCTGCGAAAGATGAATTCCTGAAAGAAAATGGCTGGAGTTCATTGGCTGATCTTACAGAGGATAATCCATACAAGGTTGCAGTTCGAGGAGCAATGGATAAGCAGGATGAAACTTTCATCAATTACATTGCATATGATAATAATTCCAGTTTAGGCAAGAAAAATGTTTCTGTTAATGATCTTCCTAGAATTGTTGAAATGAATGGAAATGCAGTATATGTCAGCTATGCATTAATTGAAACAGAGCTGAATATGACTGATCCAAGTGTGGAAGGCAACCCAGTAATCTATAAGCAAACATTCGAACCTGATTTTGTTGAAGCAACAATACCAGATACAAGTAGCGGATATACCAATTTCCCTACAACGTATAAAAAAGATGAGAAGGTTCTTAGTTACTACATGACGACTAAATCTGAGATCTTGAAAGGTACAGGATTTGTTGATGCTGAAGGTTATAAATTCCTTAATCCTCTGTTTGATGAAGAACAGGATGCAAGGTTGACTTCAGAGAAGGTTAAGACAATATGTAAAAGCCCTCCATTAACTTGCGTGTTCGAGGATCATCCCACATACTAGTTATTGGAAAACAATAAGAATGGGGGAAGTTGCCTCA
>CASEPS010000065.1 GCA_949289855.1 uncultured Erysipelotrichaceae bacterium | reverse complement strand
GTGATCGCCGCTAGGTTTTTAAGATACCCCAGCCGGAAGGCTTGTCCTTCCGGTCAACTGTCCAGTGGACAGTTGAGGCTTGCCCTGGGGTAGTTCATTGGAAATAACAGGATGGACACTGTGCACAATGGTTTTCTGCTATGGTTTGTGTAGACGGAGGGCACAGTTTATGAAAAAGCTGAACTTGTATGACTGGATTGCAATTATCACAGGTGGTCTTGTACTTTTGGTGTATGTGTATTTTGTAGTGTGTTCTTTCCGACACTATGAAAGTCTGGAGGCATTCGTGGTAACGGATCAGACAGATATGGTATGGATGGACACATTGGCAAAGGAGTCACAGCTTCTTTTGCGCTTTGAATGGATTATTCCGTATGGTTTTACAATAGCGATGATTCTGTTTCAGCTGACGAAACGGTATGGCTTTCTTGCTCTGTATACGTGTCTTGTTGCAGGAACCTTTGGGATTGGCACACTTGTTTCAGGTGGTGAATATTGGCAGAACTTCTTTTCCCCACTATTGAATATGCGCAGGATTGTGATCGTTTTTGCGTTGTACTTTGTGGCAAAGCTCGTTCTTGTGATGCGCAAAGAAAGGGAGCATTTGCCAGATAAGGTAACTGTCTTTGCAAGACGTATTCATGAGGAAAGGGTGAACCGGCATCTGACCCAGGAAGAGGTAGCGGAGAAGCTGCACATGAGTCGTTCTACGGTTTCGCGTCTTGAGACTGGTGTGACACCACCAGTTGAGGAGACAATTGCAGCATTTGCAGCTCTCTATGAGATTCCGGCAAATGAATTGACAGATGTACAAATTCCGCCAGGTGAAGAAGATGAACGTGCCTTTGCGATTTTTGGGCTGTTGTTGTCGTTTGGATATTGGCTGCTGGGATATGGAACACCGCTTGTTTTCGCGGCTGTCATCTATAGCGCATATCGTCGTTTTTCGCGGTCTTTAATTGTTTTTGGGGTAATCATTCTTCTTTTTTCACTGTTACTGTTCAGGATGTATCTTCCGGCTGTTATTCGTCTTTTTGGTGGATGAATTTTGATATAAAATATTGTGAAAATTATGGGGGATGGACTAAAATAGTCATAGCAAAAGCAGATTCAGAATGACTAAAGGAGGAATTATGACAGACTGGCTGAATGATGCGATTTTCTATGAGATTTATCCACAGTCCTTTAATGACACAAATGCGGATGGTATTGGTGACATTAACGGAATCATTGAAAAACTGGATTATATCCAGGAACTTGGCTGCAATGCGATCTGGATCAATCCATGTTTTGATTCACCATTTGTAGATGCTGGCTATGATGTGCGTGACTTTTATAAAGTGGCACCACGGTATGGTACAAATGAGGATCTGAGACGGTTGTTTGAAGCTGTGCACAAGAAGGGCATGCATATCCTGCTCGACCTTGTGCCAGGACATACTTCCAATGAGTGCAAGTGGTTCAAGGAGTCCAGCAAACCGGAAAGAAATGCATATAGTGACCGTTATGTATGGACAGATACAGTATGGAATGCACCAAAGGATGTTGGCAGTATCAGTGGCTGGTTGAGAGCTGGTTATGATCGTGATGGTGCAGCTGCCCTGAACTTCTTCACTGCCCAGCCGGCATTGAACTATGGTTTCTATCAGAAGGATGAAGGCTGTGACTGGCAGATGTCCTATACAGATGAAGGACCGATGGACACAAGACGTGCCATTGAAGATATCATGAAGTTCTGGCTTGGCATGGGATGTGATGGTTTCCGTGTAGACATGGCCCATTCTCTTGTGAAGAATGATCCGGGAAACAAGGGTACCATTGATTTGTGGAATGATGTTTTTGGTCATGTAAAGGCTGAATATCCGGATTCCAAGTTTGTGTCTGAATGGGGTGAACCTGATAAGGCATTGCTTGCCGGATTTGATATGGACTTCCTGCTCCACTTTGGTCCAAGCCATTATCTTGATCTTTTCCGTACAGAGACACCGTTCTTTGCCCGTGAAGGCAAGGGCAACCTCGATGCTTTCTTCGACCTCTATATGAAAAACAGAGAGAAGACAGCTGGCAAAGGTCTTATCTGCATTCCAAGTGGCAACCATGATATGGATCGTATGGGTCATACCCTTGATTCTCATGAGGCAAGACTTGCTTTCCTGTTTATCATCACAATGCCAGGTGTTCCATTCATTTATTATGGTGATGAAATCGGCATGAGAAAGGTTTGTGGTCTTCCAAGCAAGGAAGGCGGCTACAACCGTACCGGTTCAAGAACACCGATGCAGTGGGATAAGACAACAAATGCCGGTTTCTCTTCTGCACCATATGAAGATCTGTACCTGCCGCTTGATGAAGAAATGATGGATACAATCAATGCGGAAAGTGAAATGGCAGACAAGAATTCCCTGTATTGGGAAGTGAGAAATCTCATTGCATTCCGCCGCGAACATGCAGCATTGGCACCAAAGGCTGACTTTACACTGCTGAGCAAGGATTATCCGCTTGTGTATGAAAGAAAGGCGGATGGTGAAACACTGCGCATCATCATCAATCCTTCCAGCGAAAAGAAAGCCTGCGACAAAGCACAGGAAGGTGAACTCATCTACTGCATTGGAGAAGATAGTGCAGAAGAAGGATATATCGCACCTGAAAGTGCATGGATCAGAAAGATCTGAGCATAGACAAGATAACCTCCTGCTATTGCAGGAGGTTTTATTGATTTATGGCTTGTTTTTTGCGGGCAAAGGATATGGCAATGAGATCCGCAATGATTTCCAATGGATACGGATGTGACGCAAAGTCCTTCCGGCTGTTGTAGATGAGATATTCATCAATATAGGCCTGATGGGGCTGTTTGTCAGCGGTGATCATCCAGATCCGCGGTTTTTTGCCAATGGTGTGAAATGGGTTTTCTCTTTTGAAAGCACGGTTGAAATAGGAACCGGATTCAGAGAAGATGATGATTAATGTATTTTCATCTGCAGAGGCAATGTATTCAATCTGGTTGATGAATTTTATACTTGTGAAAAGCGGCTTGGAATTTGTCTGCAGGTTGTATTGCAGGTCCAGAGCTACATTTTCAGAATTCATGTAGCCAAATGCCGCAACATTTGGATAGGAAAGTATTTCATCTGTCAGTTTGTCGATCTTTGCATCAAGATCATCAGATTTCATAAAGGCTTCAAGGTTATCGATGATGCTCAGGGTGAAGGAGCGGGAAATGGATTGTTCATCAAATTCACGGAAGTTGAACTTGTCTTTTGCCTGCAGGTAACTCAATGGAAAGCGGGCCAGCTGGGTGCGCAGTTCATTGAAATCACCCAAACCTATATCTCTGCAGAAACGGGAAATGCTGGAATTGGAAACATAGCATTTCTCAGCAAGCTGGGAAAGGGTACAGTTTTCCATTTCATGGATGTGTTCAATGATATATTTGGCGATACGGTAGTTGTTGGAATCTTTTGGTTCACCATTGAGTGTAGAAAGAAGAATAATCATCAGATTGAACATGGGTACACCTTCCTTTTTGATTATTCATGATTCTACCATTATCGGACAAATTCAGAAAAGATGGATAATGAGAAAAATGTACAAATACGACTGAGAGATGAAAAAAATGACCCGTCTGGGTCATTTTGCTTAAAGTCCTTTGCAGTCTTCTTCTGTCAGTAAGGAAGCCGCATCTTTATCACAAATGACAGTGAAGTTTGGATGCAGTTTGAGAACGGTGGAAGGCAGTTCATCTGTGATTGGAGATGTAAGTACCTTCTTCAGAATTTCTGCTTTTTCCTTGCCTGTAACAATCATGACCAGGTGCTTGACGCGCATCAGGCTCTTTGGTCCCATGGTCAAAGAAACAGGAAGTTCAGGACGAGGCGGATAGGTTGGGTTTGCCTTGTTCTTTGTGGCACGGTCCATTGGATATGTATAGCTGTCCATCGGTGTGCAGCGTGGGCAGTTGCTGCAGAAGTGACCATCCCATCCAAGACCAATTAACATGACATCAATGCCACCGGCATCACGGATTTCCTTGTCATAGGTTGCCCAGTTCTCATTGGAAAGGGTGTGGATCTTTTCGTCAGGAATGTCAGCTTCTTTGAAGAAGAGTTCCTGCATTTCATCCCAGTTTGGGCCATGCGGTTTATCCAGGTATGGAGCTTCATCAAAGAGGTAATATTCAATGTCTTCAAACTTCTTCTGGTGTTTCACATAAGGAATCATCATTTTGTAGAGCATACGTGGTGAACGTCCGGATGTCAGGGAAATGTTTACACGCTTGTCCTGCATCATGGCACCAAGCAGAATGTGCATGGCACTTTCGCTCATCTTTTCTTCATTTTCTTCAATAATCAGTTTCATGTTGTTCTCCTTTTTGCATGTGACTTCATCATAGAAAGGGCATTTATTTGCGTCAACGTGATTTCCAAAAAATGGAAAGACTTTTTCTGTTGTGAAAAACTGTGGCATAAATGTCTCAAAAACTCACATAATACCTGCAGTAGAAAAAAGGAGGAAAAGATCATGAACTTCATGGAAAAGTTCAACGAGATTGCGGATCGCACACTTGTTCCGATTGCCAACAAACTCGGTAACCAGAGACATCTTGCGGCTATTCGTGATGGAATGGTTGTCGCAATCCCATTGAGTATTCTCGGCGGTATCTGTCTGATCATTTCTACACCGCCATTCACACCGGATACACTGGGGAACTGGGGATTCTTCAGTGACATTCTTCTGGGCTGGTACAACTGGGCACAGACCTATAAGGCAGTCCTTCAGGTACCATACAACATGACTATGGCAATGATGGGTCTCTTTGTGGCATTTGCCATTGCCCATAACCTTGCCAAGCATTACAACATTGATCCGTTGAATGTGGCTATCGCTTCAACCGCTGTCTTCCTGATGGTTTCTGCACCAACAACAAGTGCAGTCGATGTTTCCACTATTACGGAAGGGATGAGTGCAGGAGATATTACGGCACTGGCTGCTTCATTTGTGCCGGTGACCTATCTTGATGCCAAGGGTATATTTACAGCGATTATCGTATCTATCGGCTGTGTGGAAATCTACCGCTTTATGATGCAAAAGAATATCCGCATCAAGCTTCCAGATGGTGTTCCTCCGGCAATTGCGTCTTCCTTTGATGCAATCCTGCCACTGTTTGTCTGTGTCATCATCTTCTATGCACTTTCATTGCTTGTACAGCACCTCAGTGGACAGCTGTTCCCGGCAATGTTAATGACTATCCTTGCACCGGCAGTTTCCGGTCTTGATTCCCTTGTTGGTATCTGCCTGATTACAATCATCGCTCAGGTGTTCTGGTGCTTTGGATTGCATGGCGCAAGCATCACCCAGCCAATCAGACTTCCATTCATGCAGATGTATCTGATGGCAAACATCACAGCATTCTCTGCTGGTGAAGCCATTCCACATTTCTTCACCCAGCCGTTCTGGTCTTATGTCATCTGCCTTGGAGGTGGTGGTTCAACACTTGGCCTTTGCATTCTGCTTTTGTTTGCAAAGTCGAAGGAACTCAAGACACTTGGCAAGCTTGCTATTGGTCCGGCTTTCTTCAATATCAATGAACCGATTATCTTTGGTCTTCCAATGGTTCTTAACCCATTGATGATGCTGCCATTCATCTTTGTACCAGTCATCAACAGTATCATCACCTATGGTGCGATGTACTTCGGCATTGTAGGCAAGGGTGTCATCGAAACACCATGGACGACACCTGCTCCACTTGGTGCAGCACTTGGCTGTATGGACATCAAGGCAGGTATTCTTGTCATCCTGCTGATTGTATTGGATATGGCACTCTACTATCCATTCCTTAAGCTCATGGACAAGCAGAAGCTTGCGGAAGAAACAGGTTCAGCTGCCTGAAATAAAGTACTATAACTGAATGAGAACAGACATGTGGAAAGGACGTGTCTGTTTTTCGTTTGGGGAAGTATGTCATACAGCTATGGAAAACCATACGTAGAAAGTATGGAGAAGAAAAACTTGAGCAGGTATAATAAAGAAGCAGAATAGAAGGAACTGCATAACTGAGGTACATACAATGGAAAAAGCAAAGGTTTATTTTACTGATTTTCATGCCCATCTTGGTGAAGGACTTCCAACAAAGCTGAAAAGACTTGTCAAAAAGGCTGGTATTGAAGAACTCAATCTTGATGGCAAGTTTGTTGCCATCAAGATGCACTTTGGTGAACTGGGAAACATCTCCTATCTTCGTCCAAACTATGCACGAGCGATTGTAGATGTAGTGAAGGAGCTTGGTGGCAAGCCATTTCTCACCGACTGCAATACGATGTATCCGGGCAGCAGAAAGAATGCCCTCGAACATCTTGAATGTGCATGGGAAAATGGTTTTACACCTCTTACAGTAGGATGTCCGGTCATCATCGGTGATGGTCTTAAGGGTACAGATGATATTGAAGTGCCTGTTGAAAATGGGGAATATGTCAGGAATGCAAAGATTGGCCGTGCTGTTATGGATGCGGATGTCTTTATTTCCCTGACCCATTTCAAGGGTCATGAAATGACAGGCTTTGGTGGGGCCATCAAGAATATCGGTATGGGCTGTGGTTCCCGTGCCGGCAAGACTGAACAGCATTCTTCTGGCAAGCCGTCTGTTGATGAAGACAAGTGCCGTGGCTGCAGAATGTGTCTGAGAGAATGTGCAAACAACGGTCTTCAGTTTGATGAAACAAAGAAGAAGATGACCATCAACCAGGATAACTGTGTAGGTTGTGGCAGATGTGTAGGTGCATGTAACTTCGATGCGATTTCTTTCCAGAATGACCATGCCAATGCCATTCTCAATTGCAAGATGGCAGAATATGCAAAGGCTGTCGTGGATGGAAGACCACAGTTCCACATTTCTCTGATTGTGGATGTTTCTCCAAACTGTGACTGCCATAGTGAAAACGATGTGCCGATTCTGCCAAACATCGGTATGTTTGTTTCTACTGATCCGCTTGCCCTTGATCAGGCTTGTGTTGATGCCTGCATGAAGGCACAGCCAATGCCAGGTTCCCAGCTTGCAAGAAATCTTGCCAAGCCTGGCTTTGAAGATCACCATGATCACTTCACAAATTCCACACCGGAATCCGAGTGGAAGTCCTGCCTTGAACATGCTGAGAAGATTGGTCTTGGTACAAGGGAATACGAACTGATTGAAATGCATTAATGGCGAAGAGGCTCATATGAGCCTTTTCTTTTTTTGGAAAGATACGTATCATTGAGCCATGAAAACAAATGAAATGATCGGCTGTCTTATACGGCGGGAAAGGCTGAAGCATAGCTGGAGCCTGGCAGGTCTTGCCAAAGATATATGTGCTGTATCTTATCTTTCCAAGATTGAACAGGGGAAGGCGGATTGCAGTGAAGATATTCTGAAGCTGTTATTTGCAAAACTTTCTGTCACCTGGCATTGTGATGCTTTGTTTCTGCAACAGGCAGAAGCGTTTGTCAAAGTCATGTATGAATGTATTTTTGCTATGGAAGAAATTGTCTTTTCTGATGAAGAGAAGAAACTGCTTGAAGAAATGGAATACAGCATCTATGCAATTGATGCATTGCTATTTAAAGCATGGACAACAAGGAAACTGCCTGCGGAAGTTGATAGTCTTGCACAATATATGGATGAAAGGCAGTTATGTCTTGTTTATCTTTTGGAAGAAAGACATGCGGATGCGTTGCGGCTAAATCCATGTGCACTGACGGCTTATTATGCAGGTATGGATGGCTATAATCGTGGGGATAATTATGAAAGAGCGATGCAGTTATTGCAAAAGGCTTACCAGCTGGCGGCAGATGATGGTCTTGTGCATATTATGTTTCAAAGTGCAGTGCTCTTGGGAAATCTTGCCGGTAATCTTCTTGATGTGAATACCATGATGCAGCATTATACAATTGCAGAAAGACTCGCCAGAGCATTGGGGTATGAAGAGGATCTGCGCATGATGCAATATAACACGGCTGCTGTATGGATAGAAGCTGGCAGGGCTGAAGAAGCATATCAGTATTTTTGCACATTGGAGAATCCTTCGGTGATGGAAAGGCATAAGTATGCCATTGCGGCAGAACTTTCAGACCGGAAAGAAGAAGCACTGGCAATCATTTGTGATTGTCATGAAGAGATGGATGATCTGATGACGAAGATGTATAAGCTGGTGGAAATGCGGTTGAGTGATGAGAAGTTTCTTGATGATAATGCTTATGGAGAGGTATTGCTGGAGGTATTTGAGAAATGCCGGAAAGATCTGCCAATTGGTTATGCAGCATTTCATCTGCCATGGGTATTGCAATGGTATGTGCACCACAGGCAATATCGCGCGGCCTATGAACTGACACATAATTTTCCTATCAAAGTGCCTTATCTTGACTTAAGTGACTGAGAAGCAGGTGAGTTTTCCCGAAACCACCTGCTTTTTATGTACTTAAGCATCTCATACAATGATGGTGTGAGGTGAGCTATGAAAACACGTCTTTGGACCCGTAATTTTACATTGATCATTGTGGCTTCTGCACTTGGAAGTATTGGCAATATTGCCGGCAGCTATGCACTGTCACTTTGTGTATTTGATGAAACAAACAGTACGTTGGCATCTGCTTTGATCCTGGCTATCCAGCTGATTCCCTATTTTGTGATTCCTTTGTTTGTTGCGCCGATTATGGATCATATGAAGCGTAAGCCATTCCTTGTGGGAGGAGATCTTCTGAATGGCATACTCTATGGGGCAGCAGGTATCTATCTGCTGTTTCATCCATTTTCCTATATTGAATACCTGTTGTATTCATTGTTGTTAGCGACCCTTGGCTCTTTTGATGAACTTGCTTATAGCAGTTTCTATCCCCGCCTGATTCCGAGTGGGGCGGAAGAAAAAGGGTATACGGTTTCCGGCATGCTCTATCCGGTTTTGAAGGTGATTATCACACCGCTTGCGGCAATGTTGTATGGGATTGTTGGTGTGGCAATGATTCTTATCATGCAGGGTATTCTTTCCATTCTTGCATCATGTATTGAAAGCTTTATAAAGGTAGAAGAAACAGTGACACCGGTTGAACATCTTTTCTCGTTCAGCCAATGGAAAAAGGATATTGGTGAGGCATACCACTATCTGAAACAGGAAAAAGGACTGATGGCAATGTATATATACATGGCTGTTACCAATGGTGTCGCAAGTGGGTATACCCCTTTGGTTCTGGCATATTTCAGAACGACACCTGGTCTTACAATGACGATGTATTCTTTGTTTACCGGGGCAGAGTTTATTGGACGTACGGTTGGCGGTATGGTTACCTATAATCTCAATATTAAAAAAGAGAAGAAATACTGGTTTTGCTTAATGGTCTATGTTGTGTATGAAACCATGGATATGTTATTGCTTTGGCTTGCGTATCCATTGATGCTTTTGAACCGTGCCATTGCTGGTTTTCTTGGTGTCAATAGTGCTGCCATGCGGCAGGCGGCTGTACAAAAGTATATTCCGGAAAGTCTCAGGGCACGTATCAATGCCTTCCAGAGCATGTGCATCATGGCCGCAAGTTCAGTGCTGACGGTATTGATGGGTATGCTTGGTGAATGGATGGACTATCGGATGGTGGTGACACTTTCGGCAGGTATGACATTGCTTGTGTGCTTTGCGACCATCTTCAGAAGGCGTAAAGAGATACGCAAAATCTATGAATGCTGAACGGGATGTAAGCGTTTTTCTGCTACAATGAAGGCAGGAGGTGCACCATGGGTTTTGATTTCAGAAAATGGATTCAGGAACAGTCAGGTGACTATACACCGGATTATTCAGATCCAAATCATTTCAAGTTGATTACAGACTATGCCGTTGCGGAAGTGAATTTCCATGCGATTGAAAATGATATGGAAGTGGTGGAATTCCGCATTGAAAACAACAGGGACCATAATGTGGAATTCTTCCTGCATTTTCAGGCAGTGGATGAAACACATGCGGAAGGTCTTTTCAAGGAGATGGTCGATGCCCTTGCGGCATTGAAGGATAAGAAGAATGAAGAAATACTTCTTTGCTGTTCAAGTGCGTTAACGACAAGCTTCTTTGCGGAACAGTTGAACAATGCGGCAGAAACATTGCATATGAACTATCATTTCAGTGCTGTTGATGTCAACAGTGTCTACCAGAATGCAATTGGGAAATCCGCTGTATTGCTCGCACCACAGATTGGGTTCATGACCAGAAAGCTGCAGGAAGTTATGCCAGACCAGTTGATTCTTACCATCCCGGCAAGGGTGTTTGGTACATATGATGCCGGGGCATGTATACGGTTTGTAGAAGATAATCTGAATGACCACAGAGCCCATAAACGTGAGGCGAAGGCACCACAGGACATTATGTCTTCCGGAAGGATTCTTGTGATTGCGGTGTCTTCTACATCTGTACATGAGCCAAAGATCTACTATCGCATTTATGACCATGGCAAAGCGGTTCTTAACCAGACCGTTATCAAGCGGAAGCTCACCTTGCGTGATATTGAAGATGTTATCGATACCCAGGTTTGCCGTTGTTCAAACGAAGTGGATGCGGATGCGGTATGTATTGCTATGCCGGGCAGTATTCATAATGGCCATCTTGACCTGCATAAGAGCAGTTCCTTTGATTTCCAGAATGGGGAGAAGAACAATTTTGATATTGTGAGTTATCTGAACCGCAAATATGCAGTGCCTGTCTATGTGATTCATAATGCAAAAGCGGCAGTGCTTGGCTGGCAGAAAGAACATCCTGAATATGAAAATGTCTGCTTCTTCTCTGTGCCACGTGGTTCTGTCTATGGAGGACAGGGCGCAATGATCAATGGAAAGCTGTTGGAAGGCAGAATGCATAGTGCTGGTGAGACAAGATATGTGGCAGATTATTTCAATTATTCCCATTCTCTGCATTTTTCCGGTTACAACCCGGATGATATGAAAGAGGTTGTGGTCAATACACTTCTGATGGACATTGCGGTTCTTGATCCGGAGGCGATCTGTATCCGTTGTGAACTGACACCGGATATGGAGGCTTTGAAGCAGGAACTCATCAGAAGAGAAGTGCCAGTTGACCATATTCCTGATCTTTTCTACATCGATGATTTCTATGAATACATCCTGCCTGGAGAGGCAGAGTGGTGTGCACTCATGGATAAGCAGAACTGATCATTATGATAAGAAAACAGAATTGAAGGTGTTTCTTTCAGTACTTAGAATAATGATTAGAAAGTTGAGGAAATAATACGGCAAAGACATGGCTGATTACAGGTTGCAGTGCTGGTGGAATTGGAGCAGGCATTGCCAAGGGTGTACGTGCCCGTGGTGAAAATGTCATTGTGACAGCACGCAATACAGATAAGGTAAAGGAAATTGTAGAAGGCTATCCGGATAGTGCACTGGCTGTGGCACTGGATGTGACAGATGATGCGTCGATGGATGCCGCAATTCAGGCAGGCGTTGAGAAGTTTGGTACAATTGATGTCCTGGTCAATAATGCAGGTTATGCATACCGTTCTTCTGTTGAAGAAGCAGAAGAGGAAGGCATGCGCAAGATGTATGAGACAAATCTCTTTGGCCCGATTCATCTGATTCAGAAGGTTCTTCCGGTTATGCGTAAGCAGGGAAGTGGTGCCATTGTCAATGTGAGTTCTATCGCTGCGGCTAGAACTGGTGCAGCAAGTGGTTTCTATGCGTCCAGTAAAGCGGCACTTGAGCTTCTCAGTGAAGGACTTGCCAAGGAAGTGGAACCACTTGGCATCAAGGTGATGATTGTAGAACCAGGTTCCTTCCGTACCCATTTCTATGATTCTTCACTCCAGGGTTCCGACATGACAATTGATGCATACAAGGACACCGCTTGGACACGTTCCAAGGCAAATTCTATCAATAATCATAACCAGCCTGGTGATCCTGATAAGTGTGGTGATGTCATTATGGATGCACTCTATAGCGACCATACACCGATGCGCCTGCTGCTGGGAAGTGATGCCATCAAAGCTGTAGAAGGGGCATTGAACAACCGCCTTGCAGAGATTGAAACATGGAAGGAAGAGTCCGGTGAACTACTCCGACTTATAGAAGTCGGAGCTTCCTGCTTCAACCACTACTGCACTGGCTGCGATTTCTCACAACGCAGTGTCTTACACAATGTCCAC
>CASEPS010000064.1 GCA_949289855.1 uncultured Erysipelotrichaceae bacterium | reverse complement strand
TCACCCCAAATGTCTTTGGTTAAAGTTCAATCACACCCCACGTTTTCCCCACGGGTTGGATTCACTTTCAAAACCCCAGACAGATTTGGATATTCAAAAAATAATCAATATTAATCGGGGATGTAATGAGTATACAGGGGAGATACAATGATGAAACTTGATGAAAGAATTGCAAAGCTTGCGGAATTTGCAAATACAGAGAAACATATTCTCTCTTTGACAAAGGGAGTGTCCATGGTAACTCTGTTCTGGATCTGTATATGTGTTTTCTTTATGGTTGTAGTACATTTCCTTCCTGCAGAAAGCATTGCTGTCATGAGCCAAATTGCAGTTATCATCATGATGGCTGCAATGACATATGCAGTAACAACTGGAATAGCAGCAGATTCACCTGTTACAGGCATTCTGGCAGTCTTTTTCTGTGTGTTGTTTTCTTGGGAAAGACTATCAACACCAGCAGAAGAAATGCCAATATGGCTGTTAACTGGTATTCTCATGGGTTCACTAGAGGATCTGTGTAAGAAGGTGAGCTGGAAAAATGAATGGATACCAGATGGTGTGACCTCCTACTTTGTACAGTTGCTGCCATATGTATTGATGATTATTGTTGGTGGTCTTCTCTTCTTCTATGGAAATGGTTTGTTTGACATCATCCGTACCTGTTTTGCATTCCTTGCAGGTATGATGGACAGCTTTCCAGTCGTTTGTCTTGTTGTTGCAGGTATATGTATCAGCTGGGCAAGTGGTATACATGGGGCAGACCTCATTGCGGTAGTCGCAAGACCATTCTGGGTGTATATGAGTATGTGTAATTTCAGTGCATGGGCAACAGGTACTGCATTACCGTTTGTGACATCTGAATCTTTCTACCAGTGGTTTGTGTGGATTGGTGGTAGTGGTGCAACACTTGGACTTGTATTGGATTATTTGTTGTTTTCCAAAGACAAGAGTTTTGGAAAGCGTGCTTTAAAAGGAGGTCTCTTCAATATCAATGAAGAAGTTATCTTTGGGCTGCCAATTGTCAATAACAAAAAGATGGTAGTTCCATTTGTTGGTGCACCACTAGTGCTTGCGGCAATTACTTACTTTGCCATTACAAAGAGTATGGTATATGCTCCGGTCGCAATGATGCCATGGGTATTACCTGCACCACTTGGTGCACTTGGTTCCTGTTTCCTGGACTATCGGGCAATTGTTCTTGTTCTTTTGAATGTTGTGGTCAGTATGGTGGTGTATCTGCCTTTTATGAAGAGGAATAAATGATTTTTGCAGTACACTAACAATGCTATAAGACATATTATGAGTGATCTTTGCTCAATCATATTTGAAAAAAATTCATTAGCTGAAAACTCAAATGTATTTCCCTCAAAAACTGATGTTCAACAAAATCAATCAATGCTATTGAATTGTAATAGTCGGAAATCTATATAATAAGTGAATTGCGGTACGTATCTACGGAGCGTACCTGGGAAGATTGGATGCGTCTGGTCTTCCTTCTTTTTTTGTTTGTCAAACCATCACATCTTTTCAAATATGTCTACAAATTCTCTGAAATTCTTTGCCTCCAGAAGCTGCTTGGAGAGTGTGGAATTGCTGATAATGCGGGCAATCTTACCGTAAAGCCATGGATTAATGTCATTGGAACCAGAGACAAGGAAGACGAGTTGTACCTGCTTTGATTCCCAAATACATGGTTTGGAAAGCCTTGCTATAGAGACAAAACCGGGAAGGTCCTGATTGGAAATCGGGTGGGGAATGGCAACCCGGTTATCGAGTTCTGTTGTTGCCATACTTTCTCTGATATTTACACGTTCCATGAAGTCATCCGGTAATGGAATGTACTTTGCAATACGATTGACCATAGAGTTGAGTACTGTATCCTTGTCATCCGCATCAATGTCCATGAACAGATACTCTTTCAGTATTACATTTTCATTGATTCTGGAACCCAGTGCTTTGAATGCCTCATCAATTCTTTGGATATCTTCGTCATTGATAAATTTAGAAATATATACTGTGTAATCTGGAAATGCAGAAGATGGTTCTACTGTACTGAGGAAGAATTGAAAATCAGAAAGGTCAATTTTATTGAAGTCATCTTCTGTTGTGAAAACAATTTCGTTGATGCAATTGGAAAATGATTTGTTCAGTTTGTAAGAAAGTAACTGATAGACATTGGAAACCTCATTACATATGACAAGCACGTTGTAATGCATTGTTTTGTCTTCTTTGCGCTTCTCTATGGATAGTTCAAGATGAAGACAGAAGTAAGAGATTTCAGCTTCTGGGATTCGGAAGTTTTCTTTTTCGAACATAGAAAGACCTGTTACTGCAAGGTCATAGGCATAAGGGAAAGCGGATTTGATGTCAGTCATTTCTGTTTTCTCAATCAACATGCCATTTTGTATACGTTGCAGGAAAGGAACAATGTGGTTTAGAAGACTTGTTCTGAGTTCTTCATCTTCAAAGAAGTCTTCTCCACTGAACATATAAATGTTACGCAGGAAGTTGTTATAGAACTGTAGTGTTTTCTCATCAACATTTACCTGCAGGTGTTCGTGACCAAAAAATCTCTGTTTTCCACTAATGTGCATTGTCAGGTAGATCAGTTCACTTTCTGGTAGAGAAATATGCAGTTTTTCTTCTAATGCTGCATTGATCTGGCTTGTTGCATAGTAATCTGGTTTTGTTTTCAGAACCAGAATTTCATGCCTTTCTTCCAACTGTATCGGATTATTTGTTTCTATGCGGTTGATGGCAATTAATGTATGCAGGGTTAGTGCATCAACACCATTCTTTGCAATGGCAATATTGTATTGTTTTAATGCGTTGGAAATGACTTCATGGATAATATCATATTCATTTGTTTCAAAACTTTGTTTGAGAAACATTTCATTTAGAACAGAAAAGGCATGAAATTCCCTGGAAAGACATGTTCGGATATTGTGTTCTTTTCCAATAATCCGATAACCTTTGAGATGGTTGTGGTCGAGTTTCAGATCGTATTTTCTGATAATTGGAACAAGTTCTTTAATCACTGTTCTCAGCAGAGAAGGTGAAACGGCAATTTCATCAGAGAGTTCGTAAATATTGATGTAGTCACCATCCATGATGAGGCGCATCATGATATACATTTTTCTCAGTGTCTGGTCTTCAAGGACCGAAGAAGAGAAAAACTTCTTTTTGAACAATGTGAACATCTCATTGTCATAGATGGAAATATAAGAACCATAACGCTGTTTGACAATGAGTTCTGCTCCAGAATCAACTAGTTCTTCCTTGAGAATGTTGAGGTATTTGAGAATTGTTCGTTCAGACATGCCAAGCTGAAAAGCCAGTTCATGACTGGTTAATGGTTTTCCCGTTTCAAGCAATACCTGTAATATTTGTTGTTCCTTTTGCATCTGTTATATTCTAACATATGTTAATAAAATGGTTTGGGAACCGTAGTTTGCGTGTGTTGTACAAAACTTCCGTTTTATAAATGCAAATCTGTGCATCATGGAATTTTGCAAAATGCCACAATGTAACCAGGAAAGGAACAGTATGAGAAACAGAGTCAGTATACTTCTTCTCTGCAGCGGTGGTAATTCAACAAGTCTCATCGTTGAACGGATGAAAAAAGATTTATTACCGGATGAAGACTGGCATATTGAAGCCCGGGGTTATAGTGATTTGCATTTTATCATCGGTAAGTTCAATTATGTACTTGTTGCCCCGCAGATTATGTTTCAGTTTGAAGAAATCAAGAAGATTGTCTTGCAGTATGAAGGTATACGATTGATTCCGATCAACAGTACGATTTATGCGGCATGTGATGGACATGCCATCAATAATCTGATACGTGAAGATTCTGGCTCTCCTTCTGTTCCGGAAAGGGAGGAAATTATGTCCGAAAAAACATCATCTCTTATGGACAGGTTTTCTGACTGGATGGCTAAGTACATTGTGCCAGTTGGACAGAAAATCTCTAACCAGAGACACCTCGCGGCTGTCAAAGATGGTTTGACAGTTCTGATTCCGGCAACCATCGTTGGTGGTTTTGCCATCCTGCTTGCTGTGCCACCAGTACCAACTGGGGTAACAGAACCAAGCAACTTCTTCTATGCATTCCTGCTTGGCTGGCAGTCCTGGGCTAATGCAAATAGTGCTATTCTGATGACACCATACAACCTGACAATTGGTATCATTTCACTGTATGTTGTCTGTGGTGTGTCTTATCGACTGGCAGTGAATTATGGCATGAATGGCATCAACAACATGATCAGTGCACTTCTTGTGTTCCTGACTGTTTCTGGAGCATTGGATCTTGAAAATAGTACGATTCTTGTCTCAAGACTTGGGGCTGGTTACATGTTTGCGGCAATGCTCATCGCAATTCTTGTGGTAGAAATTACCCGGATGTTTGATGTACACAACATCAAAATCAAACTTCCGGATTCTGTTCCACCAAATGTAGCGGCTCCATTCAATGTTCTGATTGCATTGGTATTCAATGTTGTACTCTTCTCTATTGTGAATGCGTTGCTCATTAACTTCACTGGTGGTGGTATTCCTGATCTTATTTATATGGTGTTCCAGCCATTGATCAGTGCTTCTGGTACATTGCCGTCTATTCTGTTATTGACATTCCTTTCTGGCTTGTTCTGGTTCTTTGGTATCCATGGTGACAACATGATGTCAGCTGTGGTTACACCAATTACTACTATGGCACTTGCCGCAAATGCCGAAGCAGTCGCAGCAGGTCAGGCAATGCCTTACATCTATGCAGGCTCTATGGCAACGGTTTTTGGAGGATGGATTGTTTCTAATAATGCGATGAATCTTCTTATCCTTCTGACGGCAAAATCAAAG
This sequence comes from uncultured Erysipelotrichaceae bacterium, assembly GCA_949289855.1. GTDB lineage: Bacteria > Bacillota_I > Bacilli_A > Erysipelotrichales > Erysipelotrichaceae > Bulleidia. Next base: position 17,892 of record CASEPS010000064.1, on the reverse strand, counting down.
CGGACAAGAAGTCTTGCAAAAGTGGCTGCAGTTCCTGCTTGCTTCAACATTGCTGAACCATACGTCTTCGGTCTTCCAGAAGTGCTGAACGTTTACTATTTCATTCCAAAAGTTATCTGTCAGGTTATTAATATAACGGTATATTATGTGCTGGCATCAATGAACATAGTAGGAAGATTCTACATTTCATTACCATTTACAACCCCAGCTCCATTACAGGCATTGCTTGCGACAGGTGGTAATATCCCGGCATTTGTACTGTCTCTTGTATTGATTGTTGTCAATATGGTCATCTTCTATCCATTTATGAAGACATTTGATAAGCAGATGATTGCAGAGGAAGAGGCTGGGGCACAGTCTGCAGAATAAGGGAGGTCTATATGGATTTCTATACAACAGAAAAAGTGACGGAACATATTACAAGAATTCGTCCCTTCTGGAATGATGCATGTATGTATTATGTAGAAGGTGATGAACGAGCAGTGCTGATTGATACAGGTTATGGTTTCGGGGATCTCAAAGGATTTGTGGATGGATTGAGTGATAAGCCTTATGATGTGCTTATTTCCCATGGGCATATTGACCACGCAAATGGTGCCGGGCAATGGGATAAAGTGTATATGTCACATAAGGATATTGATTTATATCACACCAGATGTTCTGTTGAAGACAGAAAGGAAAAACTCAAAAAGTTTATTCCAGACATCGATAGCTATGATGATTCGTATTTCCCACCTGTCCACGATGACAATTTCATTGATTTGAAAGATGGTGATGACTTTGATCTTGGTGGTGTGACAGTGCATACGATTGCTGCGCCTGGTCATACAAAGGGAATGCTTGTATTCCTTGTCAAAGAAGATAGAACGATTCTCTTTGGAGATGCTTGTGGTGTGTTTACATTGTTTGTTATGGATGAAGCAACATCTCTTGAGGAATATGTTTCAAGTCTGGATACGTTGAAGAGTTATGAAGATCAGTATGATCGCATTCTTCGTCAGCATGGAACATGCGAGTCTCCAAAGTCATTGCTGGATGAAGATATTACGATTGTAAAATCAATTTTGGATGGAACAGATGACCATGTTCCTACTGAGTTCAATGGAATTCCATGCTTTATTGCAAGAGCTGTCAAGCCTGATTCCAATAAAAGAGTAGATGGTAAAGAAGGTAACATTCTCTATATTCCGGAAAAAATCCATAAGGCTTAATCCCCTTTGCCTGATGAAAAAAGAACTTCAGAAATATGCTGGTGCATAGAACTGGAGTTCTTTTGCGTATTAAACAGATATATCATATGCAGATAAAAGTCTGAATTCTTCTACCAGATATGCATATGCTTCTGGGCTGAGTTTTCGAACATAGGATAACTTTGCATATCGTTTTGATGGAAGTTTGAGATTCATATATTTTGATGGATCGCTGATTTTGACCATTTCATTTTGATTTGTCAGTACACATGCTGAAAGACAAATTACTTTGCATGCCTGAAAACCTGCTATTTCACCAGAATAGTTTTTTCTGAAAATGTGAGTTGATATTGCTTTTGTTCCCTGCATATACAAAGGATATTCTTCATGATCAAAAACACCTTTCCCAATTATGCATATTGCCGCCCGGATTGCATCTTTAGGAACAGCGTCACCAGTGATTTTAAGCCCTCTATATCCAATTTCCTGTTTTACAATAGCGTTAAAGGTTGCTTTCACTTCCGAAAAATCATCGATAACTTCTGTTAAATCGCTTTTTCATGTATTTGAGAATGAGAATGAAGAAGAAATTTTACAGATTATGGCAGAGCTGTTGAAAGCAGAAGGTTGTATCGATGAAACAGAAGCCTTTCTTTCCTCTGTAAAGGAAAGGGAAAAGCTCTATTCTACGTTGTATGGAAAAATAAGGATGCCACATCCATTACATTCTTTTGCGAAGAAAAATGGTATTGCCTGTGGTCTTGTGAAAAATCACGAAAAGATCAGGCTGGTATTTATGATGTGTCTTCGCAAGGAAGATACGTCAATATATAATCACGTCTTCGACAAGATTGTGACCATTCTCGAGGATGAGAAGGCTTTTGATGCATTGTGTAATGTGGATGACTTTGAACAATTTGAGAGAATGTTTGAAAGTATTTTGTGAGTTGTAGAAATCACAACTGCAGAGTGATAAGTACAATTGATAGTGGTGTGTCACAATGGTAAAATATATACAAAGAGACGATAATACCTTATTTTAGGCGTTGAAATGATATTGCTATATAAGTGTTGCTTTTGAAGATTTGCCTGTATTAGAAAGGGGTGATGTCAAATGGAGAAAAAGCTTCCTATTGGAATTGATAGTTTTGTGAAAATGCGGAAAAATGATTTTTTCTACGTAGATAAGTCTTTGTTCATCAAAGAATTATTGCAAAACTGGGGAGAAGTTAATCTTTTTACCCGTCCAAGACGTTTTGGTAAGACATTGAACATGAGTATGTTGAAAAGCTTTTTTGAAACAGGAAGCGATAAGACTCTGTTTGACGGGTTGAAAATTACAGAAGAAAAAGAACTATGCGAGAAATACATGGGTAAGTTTCCTGTGATTTCCATCAGCTTGAAAGGCGTGGATAGATTGTCATTCGAAGCGGCTCGGGATGCACTTGCCAATATAATCGGTAAAGAAGCTATGAGATTTCAATTTCTCCTTGAAAGTGAACGACTATCAGAAACAGAAAAGAAAAGCTTTCAAAGACTGATTCTTGTCAATACAAAAAGTGAAGCTAATTTTGATATGTCCGATTCCACATTATTTGACAGTATGCAGATACTTTCATTTCTTCTTGAGAAACATTTTGGTCAGAAGGTGATTATTCTGATTGATGAATATGATGTTCCGTTAGATAAGGCATACCAACATGGCTATTATGATGAAATGGTTTCTTTGATCCGTAATTTTCTTGGTAATGCACTTAAGACAAATGATAGTTTGTATTTTGCGGTTCTCACAGGATGTCTCAGAATTTCAAAAGAGAGTATTTTTACCGGTTTGAACAATCTGAATGTGATGACTATGTCTGATCCGTATTTCTCTGACTGTTTTGGTTTTACAGAGGAAGAGGTTGTTTCCTTGCTGCAGTATTATGGTCTGGAGGACTACCATGATGTAGTAAAGGATTGGTATGATGGTTACCAGTTTGGAAATACATCAGTATATTGTCCATGGGATGTTTTGAAACATGTGCAGAAACTGTTAAGGGATAAGGAAGCAGAACCAGAGAACTATTGGGCGAATACAAGTGGGAATGATCTGATTTATCGCCTTCTTCAGAAAGCCAGCCAAAGTACAAAGAACGATATTGAACAATTGATTAATGGTGAAAGTATCATAAAGTCAATCCGCCAGGAATTGACATATCGGGAAGTAGAAGATTCCATTGATAATATCTGGAGTGTACTGTATTCAACCGGCTATCTTACCTGCATAAAGAAAATTCCTAGAAAGAAAATGGAACTGAAATTACCTAATCGGGAAGTGCGTGAATTGTTCATTGATCTAGTGAATGACTGGTTTAGAGAATCAACCAGAAAAGATGGAGACAGGATTCATCGCTTCTGTATGGCTTTTTCTGAAGGGAATGTTAAGACAATACAGGAAATGCTGGATGCTTATCTTTGGAATTCCATCAGTGTAAGAGATACAGCAGTTCGAAGAAACATGAAAGAAAACTTCTATCACGGCATGTTACTGGGATTGTTGCAAAGTCAGGCTGACTGGAGTATCAGATCGAATGCTGAAACAGGTGAGGGCTATAGTGACATTTCAATAGAAACACCAGAAAAAACAGGCATTGTAATTGAAGTGAAATATGCGGAAGATGGCAATCTTGAAAAAGCTTGTAAAGAGGCTTTGAAACAGATAGAAGAAAAGAAATATGCTCTGGGGCTGGAGCGAAAAGGAATGAGAAAAATGCTCAGGTATGGCATTTCATTCTATGAAAAAGAGTGTATGGTTGTACTGGCAAAGCATGAGGAAGACTATAGCAAATAGCATACTTTATATTTACAATGAATGTGAAATATGCTATAAATAGTGTACACAAAAAAACAAGTATTGTTTTATAAGGGCTGTGTGAAGAACATAGCTCTACTTTTTTATATGGTTGAGGCATGTGGTCATCTTCCTTGACAGTGGTAATGGTGAAAAGTACACTGAGCTAAAGTTAGATGTAACTAACTAACAGGAGGAATATGACAAGTTCTGCTTTAGTTGGCGTGTGGATACCATTTGTTGGCACAACACTTGGTGCAGCATGTGTATTTGTACTACGCCATTCTTTAAAAGATAAAGTGCAGCGTGCCCTGACTGGATTTGCGGCAGGTGTGATGGTTGCCGCAAGTATATGGAGTCTTCTCATTCCTGCCATGGAACAGGCTGAGGCACTTGGCATATGGGCATTTTTGCCAGCTGTGACTGGTTTCTGGATCGGTGTAGGTTTCATGTTGCTGCTTGACCATGTGGTACCGCATTTACACCAGAACAGTGAAGAGGATGAAGGAATTCAATGTTCGTTTTGCCGCAGTGTCAAGCTTACTCTTGCGGTGACATTGCATAACATTCCGGAAGGCATGGCAGTTGGTGCGGTGTTTGCGGGTTTGCTGAATGAGAATACAATGATTACCTTTGCTGGGGCTGCAGCACTTTCCTTAGGCATTGCCATTCAAAACTTCCCGGAAGGGGCAATATTGTCTCTGCCATTACATGCGGATGGTCTTTCCCGCCCCAAGGCATTCTGGTATGGTGTGCTTTCTGGTGTTGTTGAACCAATTGCAGCCATCCTGACAATTCTTGCGGCAGAGTGGCTTGTGCCGGCACTGCCTGTATTGTTGAGCTTTGCGGCAGGCGCAATGTTATATGTTGTGGTAGAAGAACTGATACCGGAAATGTCTGCTGGCAAGCATTCTCATGCAGGTGTTCTTGCCTTTATGCTTGGATTTACGGTCATGATGATACTGGATGTAGTGCTTGGCTGAGATGCTTTCGTTGACGAGAAATGAGGTCTTTCATATAATGAAGTTAGATATAACTAACTAATACAGGAGGGTCATTGTATGTTGACTATCCGGCCATACTGGAATAAGGATGCATTCAAGCGAACAATTCAAAGGATCAAAGAAATGGTGTGACTTTTGCAATGGATATGTGGCAGGAAAAACATTAATTGGTATAATGACGTTAATCGATGTGGTGTATCAATATGCGTGCTGCTTATCATTTCTTTGCTATGTGAATATGGATGTAAAGACAGGGCTCTATATTGATCTGTATGTGAAAGGGGGCTTGTCGTATGCTTGAAATGATGTTGTTTGTAGCGGTGATATTGCTTGTCTGTTCACTGTTGAAGAAGGTTTCTGGAAGAATTGGTATTCCTTCACTGCTTTTGTTTATTGTGTTAGGCATGTTGATGGGGAGCGATGGGATTTTCAAAGTTGCCTTTGATGATTTTGCGTTTGCCCAGGTGATCAGTACAGTGGCTCTTGTTGTCATCATGTTCAGTGGTGGTTTTGAAACAAATATCAAAGCTTCAAAGCCAGTTGCTGCGAAGGCAATTGTTCTGAGCAGTCTTGGAACGGTGCTGACAGCTGTCTTTGTCGGTTTGTTTTGTTACATTGTTCTTGGTATGGGATTGCTTGAGGGCATGTTGTGTGGAAGTGTTTTGTCTTCAACAGATGCGGCGAGTGTCTTTTCCATCTTGCGCAGCAAGAAGCTTGCATTGAAAGAAAACACAGCACCGCTATTGGAAATGGAAAGTGGAAGTAATGACCCATTTGCCAATATGCTTACCATTGTCATCCTGACGGCGATGGGGAGTGGCATCAGTTTTGGTGAAGTCAGCGTCCTTTTGTTCAAACAGCTGGTGATTGGTCTTGTCTTTGGCTTTGGTGTTGGTTTTCTCATCCGTTCTATCATTAAAACAATCCGCCTGGATACAACGGGCATTGAAACAGTCTTTATTTCGGCTGCGGTCTTTGCGGCCTATGCCGCATGTTCATTGCTCGATGGCAATGGTTTTCTGAGTGTATATATCATCGGCATTATTCTTGGTAATGCTCATTTGAAAGAAAACAAGACACTTGTACCATTCTTTGATGGTGTAACATCCATTATGCAGGCCATTCTCTTCTTCCTGCTTGGCTTGCTTTCCTATCCTTCAAGAATGGGAGATGTACTGTTACCGGGTATTGCAATCATGGTCTTTATGCTCATTATTGCAAGACCTCTTGCCGTATTTCTGTTGTCTTTACCATTCAAACAGAGCAGAAAACAGAATATTCTTGTGTCATTTGCCGGACTCAGAGGTGCTTCGAGTATTGTATTTGCCATTCAGGCATTCCTTGATCCTGCCAGTATTTCCTATGACATTTTCCATATTGTCTTCATCATTGTCTTGTTGTCCATATCTATACAGGGGACATTTCTGCCAATGGTCGCCAAAAAGCTGGATATGATTGATGAAGAAGGGGATGTCTTAAAGACATTTACTGACTATGTGGATGAAAAACCGATTAACTATATTGCATTTACTATCGCAAAGGAACATTCCTATTGTGGCAAGGCAATCAAAGATATTACACTTCCACCACATACGATCATTGTGAATATCCAGAGAAATAACGTAAATATTGTGCCTTTGGGGAATACGGTTCTGCAATGTGGAGATGTGGTTTTGTTGTGTGCTTTGGAAAAGAAGAAAGAAACAGAATTGTCATTGTTTGAAAAGATGGTGGATGAGGAATCTCATCTGATTGGCAATAGTCTCAAAACAATTGACAGGGAAGAGAATGGTCTTGTTGTGCTTGTGCAAAGAGGGGAAGAGTTTATCATTCCGGATGGAAATCTGACTTTGGAAGCAGGTGACAGGATAGTGATCAATCACAGTGTTGTGGAATGATGCATGTTGTTTGGAATATGTCTTGCATAAAGACATGTTCTTTTTTTGAGGGATTTTGCATTTTCTGGGTACATATAAAGTGAAAGGAGGATGGACAAATGGTAGAAAATAACATCCATATACCGATCTTACGTAAGGCCGTACATGACCTTACCATGATGGATGATGAGTTTATGCGCACTGTCATGAAAGACAGACGATGTGCAGAGTATGTGCTTCGCATCATCCTGGACAATTCTGATCTTGTTCTTGATGGAGGTTACCCGGAGGCTGATATGTATAACCTCTGGGGCAGATCTCTCATCATGGACTTCATCGGATGGAACTTCAAAGAACGTACGCATTACAACATTGAGGTACAGAATCTTGAGGCACGTGCCTCACCAGATTTCAGCCTCTACTGTTACAGTATGCTTTCTTCAAATACTTTGAAGAAGGGATATGAGTTTGAAAGGACAAAAGAAAAGAGAAAAGTATGTGATCGTGATGATTGTTGAAGGAGATCCACTGAAGTCTGGTTTACCAGTTTCACACAATTCATTGCATAATGAAGAAACAGGCGTGAAAATTGATGCAGGATTAGCTATCATATATGTAGATGCCACAAAGGCAAAAGAAGAAACATCGGTGGGTAAGCTTATGAAGGACTTTCATCAGAAGAATGCAGCAGACATGGGGAAGTCTCCATTGCAGGAAGCAGTGAAGCAATACAAGGAAACAGAGGAAGGAATCAATGAAATGACAGAGACATTGGAAAGATATTTCAATCAATATGTAGCACCATATGAGCAGGCAGCCAGGGAAGAAGGCAGGACAGAAGGCAAGGCAGAAGGTCTTGAAGAAGGCAGGGAACAAGGACAAAAGCTGGAAGCAATGAAAATTACTCGTTGGCTTGTTGGACAAGGCTATGATGATAAAGCGATAGCAGAGGCAACCAGTCTGACCATTGAGGAAATTGCAGAAATCCGCAAAGAGATGAACAAGTAAGTTCATGCATGGAGTGTAGAAGAATCTGCACTTTTTTTATTGACGTGATGTAAAAAAGGGTATGGAAAGAATGTTATGTGTTGAAGATGTCCGTAAATCTTTCATAATCTTTCAAAAAAAACGTTTTTTTCCTTTTGTTGACAGGGGTTCCTGTCCTTATTTTTTACAAAGAACGATTATAATACTCAGTACCAGGAAATGCGTGCGTGTGGGGTTGTACGTTAACCTGTATAGGAGGGGTAACAATGCATTTCAAAAAGATGATACGAAATGGTTTTGCATTTCTGACTTTGCTGGCAATGGTGATTGGACTGTTGCCTACGGTATTGTATGCAGAAGGAGAACATGAGCTGACATTGAATGGTGGGGCAGTGACATGGGACTTTACTGAACCTGCTTCTGCAGTATATGTTTCACCGTATGAAGATGGATCACTGACCGGTAGTGAGACATTTACGTATCATGATACTGGTCATGGGGCTTCTTTTTCTACCAATGATGTTTTGACTGAACTGTTAAAACTTGCTGTACCAGATGGTGAAACGGAAGTGACGTTATCACTTTGTGCATATTCTGATGTGAATGGACAGTTTGTGATTTCTACAGATGCTTCTGGCGCAATTACAAATACTGAAATTGCTGCAAGGGCTGCTAGTGATGGAGCTACTGTATCCTTTACATACACGGGTGAAGCTGGTGATATTGTGATTTCCTATCAGGGAGGAACAGCGTATCTGCATTCCCTGACAGCTGAGTCCATTACACCTGTTGAAAAAGCAAGTGTTTCTGGTTCTGTTACTGGACCTTCTTCTCCTTCAGTGGAAGGGGAAACACTGTTGTTTGCAGCAACAGATGGTTCTGTTGAAGAAACAGTGATCACAAATGGTAGTTATACAATTGATCTTCCTGTTGGTACAACCTATACAGTTACATTTGAAAACAGTGCTGTATTTGATGTGGCGGGTGGTTCTGAAATCGATCTTTCAAATGCTGCGGATGGGGCAATTGTGACAAATAATATTTCATATGTTGTGTTGTGGGACAGTGCAAAGACATTTGATTTCACAATTGGTGGAACAGAATTTACCGTTCATCCAGGCAGTCTTCCAACCGAAGATTTCAGTGTAACAACAGCAGATAGTGCACTGGTAGAGCTTGTGACAACAGATAGTGCCATTGTATGGGCAGACCTTGGTGGTAATGGTAGTGGTGTATTGCAGGAAACAGATATTTCTGGTGTCAGTGATTCTGTTTCTTATGCATTGGATGGTAATACGATTGCCTTTACATATAAGGACGAAAATAATTCACCAAAGACATTTTCAGTAATTGTCAAAGATAATAGTGCAAATGGTGTTGCACAAACTGGTGGTGTAGAAAAGATGTATGATTTCCGTGAGGGTGAAATTATTTCTTCTTTGTATCAGGGAAATTATGCATTGCGCGGTGGTCAGTCAGTGAAGTCGGTGGATGGACTTCTTGAAGTGATTGGTAATCACGAAGTGAATTATAATGGTACACAACATGGCATTGTGATCAATGATGGTGATGTTGTACGGGTAAAGGTTGCCGGTAGTGCTGAAATAGTGCTTTCACTTTGTGCATATACGGCTGAGGCAGGGAAGTTCACAGTTACTTCTGACAAGGGTGAGCTTTCTGTCAGTGAAATCAGTGCAAAGGGTAGTACTGATGGAAGTTCATCAACGGTGATTTATGATGGACCAGTGGATGAAACCGGTGTTGTGACATTTACCTATTCTGGCGGCCAGGGTTATTTGCATTACATTTCCGCAACGTCTTCTCTTCCTGTGGCAGAAGCTGAGGTTTCTGGTTCTGTGACTGGTGCTTCTGCTATTGATGGTGAAAAACTGATGTTTACGGGTGCGGATGGCACAAGCCGTGAAACAGTGATTCAGAATGGTATGTATTCCCTGGATCTTCCGGTTGGAACAAGTTATACAGTGTCGTTTGAGAATCAGGAAGTGTTCAGTGTAACAAGTGGGACTGCGATTGATTTGACCAATGTGTCTGATGGTGCGGTTGTAACACATGATATTGTCTGTGCAAAGATATGGGATAGTGCAAAGCAGTTCTCCTTTACGGTTTCCGGACGCACATTTGATGTTACTCCTGGTGCTGTTCCAACGGATGAATTTAAGGTAAGTTCTGATGCTGGTGAAGTAGAACTAGTCACTGCGGATAGTGCAATTGTCTGGGCAGAACTAGGTGCAGGTGGCTATGGCACATTGACAGCCAGTGATATTGAAAGTGTCAGTGGTGCGGTCACATATACCTTTGCAGGAAATACAATTACATTCACTTATGACGACCAGACGACTTCTCCAAAGTCATTCAATGTGGTTGTGAAAGATGATAGTGCAAGTGGTGTACCACATGCGGATGGTGTAGAAAAGGTATATGACTTCTGTGATGGCAGTGTGCTTTCAAATCTGTACCAGGGTAACTACAGGCTGGAGAATGGAGAATCTATTACTTCAACGGACAAGCTTGTTACACTGACTGGCAATAACCGGATTTCTTACAATGGCTCTCAACATGGCATGATTATTTCTGATGGAGATGAAATCGCCATCAAAGTTGCCGGGAATGCGAAAGTGACATTGGCACTTTGTACATATGCGGCAGATGATGGCAAATTTACCGTTTCTTCTGAAACAGGCAGTGTGAGTGTCAGTGAAATTGCAGCTAAGGCAGCAGATGGTGAAGAAGTTTCATTTGATTATACAGGTGGAGCTGATGAAGTGAAGCTTACATATTCTGGAGGTGCTGGTTATCTGCACTTGTTGTCTGTTTTGAATGAAGCAGAAGAGACAGTTGTCAAAGAACAGGAGGAAATGCCTTCTATACTATTTGGTTCCAAACTGAATGTGAGCTATAACGGACAGACTTTGACAATGTCCAACAATGAAGGAAGACTGGCAAGTGGTGAAGCTCTTGCGGATACAATTGGCTACTATGGCTTTGATGCAGTGAATGATGCAAATCGTCTTGAGGGCGATGTAACAATTACCAATGGCGGCTCTTCTTCCGCAAATGGTGTGTATGTTGGCGTGTTTACAGAAAGCGAACTGACAACACTTGGTGTTAGAGGTGGCAACAATCTGCGCGGTATGTATACAGGTGATGATGGATTTGTACATGCTGGAGGTACAGATGCGGGTGTTGTGGAAGGTGAAACCATTCACTTTGTTATTGAGAAAAAGGAAGACGGTTATTGTCTTACTGCAACAGTTGAAGATGGAACAAGCTATTCCTTTACACGAGAAGTAGAAACAGAATCTGTTTCCTATGGTCTTCTGTTTGCTGGGGCTGATGCACAGGTGACAAACATGAAATATTATGGAGAAGATGGAACACTTCTCTATGACCAGAATGATGCGTATTCACCTGTTGGCGTGAAGCCTGTGATTACCGATGTAGAAGCTTCCGCTACTAGTGATCGCACAGGCATTCTTGTGACATGGGATTGCACAGAGATTGCGACTGGTGATGGAAGATATGTCATTCATGTGAAGTATGCAGATGGACAGTGGCAGGATGCCTTTGTGACAAGTGATCTTTCCTATATCTATCCTGCAAAAGATGCTGGTACATATACATTCCGGGTTGGTGGAAGACTTGGTAATGATGGAGAAGTCACCTGGTGTGAAAATGAAGCAGTTGTAGAAAACTATCTTCCTGCATTAGAGAGACCTGTTCTTTCAGCTGATCCATATATGGATGGTGAAACTGGTGAGAAGTATATTGCGCTAACATGGGATACTGTTGAAGGTACAGAAACGTATAAGATATACAAATCTGAAACGGAAGATGTTTCAAATGCGGTGTGCATTGCGGAGGTCAGTGAGCTTTCATATAAGGATAGTGCTGTTGAACTAGATGTGCCATATTACTATTATGTCACAGCGTATTCTTCAACCAATTCCGGTAATCCTTCCAATACAGCATGGTCATTTGTGACAAGTGATCGCTCGGCTGGAGAGTTTGCCCAGGAAGAGCAAGCCGCAAAGCTTGAATTCACAAAGCAGCCTTCTGATACAGTGAGAGTAAAGGCTGCAGATTTTGAATTGAAAGCGGATCGCAAGGGAACATTGGAAGTCAGTGTAAATGGTAGTGTGGCAAGTCGTGTTTCACTTGAGGCTGGAGTTTCTACTGGTATTATCCGGACAAATCTATCGGAAGGCAGAAACAGCATTGAATTTATCTTCACAGATGAATCTGGTGTAAAGACAAGGGAAACATTCAATATTGTCTGTCTCTCAAATATTGATATGGTAGTTGATTCCGCTTCTACAGTGAATGATGGTGAACTGGCAGATGGTATTCCAACCTATAAGACAGTTCAGGCTGCTGTTGATGCTGCACCAGCAGATGGTGAGAATAATACACTCATTTTTGTCAAAGCCGGCGACTATGAGGAAAGACTTGTTGTAGATAAGCCGAATATTTCTTTGCTTGGTGAAAACAGAGAGACAACACTTGTACATTGTTATCCGGCTGACCTCTATCCAAATGATCCGGGATATGAAGCAGGTGGAGATATGACAAAGCGTTGTGCGGTATATATTACTGCCAATGCAGATAACTTCTCTGCAGAAAATATCAGTTTTGCGAATGATTATGTCTATGGAACACCTGATAACAAGTCCAACAAGTCTGCGGATGCATTACGCTCGGATGCGGACAATGCGGTATTTGTGAATGTGAAGTTCTCTGGAGTACAGGATACGTTGTACCTGCATGAGGGAAACCAGTATTTCTACCAGTGCCAGATTGAAGGTCTGATTGATTTCATCTATTCAGGTGATAATGCAAAAGTTCTCTTTGAGGATTGTGACATTGTCTTTGTTCATGAAGAGACTTATCCAGATAGTGGTTATGTGTGTGCGCCAAGAACTGCGGCAAATGCACAATATGGTCTTGTCTTCAACAACTGCCGTATAACAGCAGAAGAAGATGTTCAATCTAGTGAGGACACACAATTCCGTCTGGCAAGGCCATGGGGTCCGGATGGAGCGGTTTACTGGATCAACTGTTATATGGGAAGCGTTGTTGATGCGGAAGAACCATATGCGGATATGAGTGGTAATTCTTTCATGAATGCAAAATTCTACGAAAGTGGTTCCTATGGACCAGGGTATATGTTTGATGAAAGTCGTCGTGAGATTTCTCCAGCTTCAGCAAGTGCTATTCTTGGACAGATGAGTCCTGGTTTTGCGGCAGCTATGTCTTCTTCACAGGCTGCTTATAAAGGTGCATTAACACCAGCTGATCCAGAACCACTTCCAGAAGCTCCGGAAGTTACACCAGCTCCTGAAGAAACGGCAAAGCCAGAAGTTACACCTTCACCAACAGAGACTACAGAACAGAACAATGGTTCTGATATAGAAACTGGTAATTATGCAACACCATGGATATGGGGAGGTGTGATTGTTGTGGCTGTGATCGGTATTGGTGCAGTCTTGTTCATGAAGAAGAAAAAGCAGTAATTCTGCAATATGAAAAATGCCTTGTGTGACCAGATGGTCATACGGGCATTTTTTGCATTTGCAGGAAATGATGTTGAAAGATTTTTGATTCTTAACAAAGCGGTTGGCAAAATTTCGCAAATGGTTGGCAAGTTTTTTGTTTTTGTCGCAATTCTCATGAAAAAGTTGGCAAACTTTCTGGAATTGTCGCAATTCTCGAGAAATAGCTGCTGAATTTTTAATTCCTGATTAGCAGTGCATCCAGTGCAGGCAGTACATGATCCAGTACTTTCCTGTATCCACATGTTGTCTCATTCATCCAACATGCATTCTGTCTTCTGCAGCCACCATGGCACATCTTTTCATAGGGACAAGTCTGACAGAGTTCTTTGTAGCAGTCATTATCATTGAGGAAGGTTTGTGCTGTGTTGCTTTCTGCCATTTCTTTGAAAGTGAGCAGACGAATGTTACCGATCTTATATTGGTCAAGGCAATAGAAGTCACATGGGTAAACATCACCATTGGCTTCGATGATATAGGAAATCTGGCACTTGCCAAGCATACCGCACTGGTATGGGGCTGTGCCCTGTAACATACTGGCAAGGTTATCGAACAGATTGATATTGATGACTTTGTGTTTTTTGATGGCTTTTACCCAGCAGTCAAAGATTGTGTTGTAGAAAGAGGCATAGAGTTCTGGTGTTAAGGACATGTCATTTTCTTTTTCTGTAAGTCCTGGAAGACAGGGAATCAGCTGGACATAGTCGAAGTGATGAGAAAGGTAGAAGTCAAATAGTGATTTTGGGCGCTTTGCGAGATCTTTTGTGACCACTGTCAGGATGTTGTATTCCACACCGTGTTTCTTTAACAGTTCTATGCCTTTGAGAACTTTGTAATAGACACTGTTGTTTTCGGTATCGAAGCGGTATTTGTTCATGTTGCTTTCAAAACCATCGAGGCTTACCCCAACTAGAAAGTCGTTTTCATAGAAGAATTCAGCCCATTCATCATCCAGTAATGTGGCATTTGTCTGGATGCTGTAGGTGGTTTTGATTTCTTTGTGCTGCTTTGCCATGACATTCGTAAAAGTTTTGAAGAAGGAAAATCCTGCAACCGTTGGTTCACCACCCTGAAAGGATATATTTGCACTTCCTGTATGACCGATTACCTGATGAATGCGTTCAGCCAGAATTTCAATTGTATTTTCATTCATGATGCCGGTGGCTGGCATGTCGCGTTTTTCACTGACATCATGATAGAAACAGTATTTACAGCGCAAGTTACAGGATGAAGATGCTGGTTTGATCAGAAAAGAAACTGTTTTTTCCATATGTTTACCTCTGTTTGAAAAGTATAGCATGTTTGTGCAGTTTGAAGAATTGAAGCAGGGGTGATCAATCTTCAGATATTGTTCACATGCAAGTTGTAGACGGATGCGTCTATAAGAGTGTAATTTCAAATATAGACGATGATGTCTATATTTAGAAAGAAGGATACTGATGGATATTTTCCTGGCTGGAGTGGTCAAACAATGAAAGAGAAATGGGAGTCTTATAAGCAGACTCCCTGTTTTCTTATGCTGGTTGTTTTGCGAGAAAGTTCATCAGAAGACAAAGCATTTCTTTTTCACTGGTTGAATACATCGATCATCAATGATAGTGAATACTTTTGCTGTATCCAGTTCCAGAGTGATTGTCAACATTGACGGAGGAGAGGCTTCACCATGACTTATGTCGAGTGATTCGACAGAAGTATCTTTTTTTGAAGATATTGAATAGTACATTGCATTTGTGGTTAATGTTTCTGTTTTGTTGTTCAAACAACATACTTCTTTGTGGAAGGCGGGTATAGTCATGACAAAGGAGAAACGACAATGACAAAGAAATTGGATTTACATAAAATTCATGATAGTGAAATAAGGAATGCAAAGCTGATCTGTACGATCATGAATAAAGCGCATAAGGATGAGATAAATCAGATTGCGTTTGACTTTGGAAAGGCACATGCGATTGATAGGAATACTTCCTGCAAAGAAGCATATCAGGCATTTGGGGATTTCTTTGTCAATGGTAAAGCATGTGACAGGATAAATAAAGTTGTACTGGAAACAGATGATAAACTCACATGGATGATGACAAAAGATATCCATGCACAGTACTGGGGTGAACAATCAGAGCTCTATTATTCTCTTCGCAATGCCATCATGTGTGGTATGCTTGAGGAAACAGGACTTGCACTTGTACAGGAAGATGCAACAACCTATACACTCAAAAGGAAGTGATGCTATGAAACTTGTGGCGGGAGAAGTATTCTCTATGGCTAAAGACAACCCACCCGTACCTGGTTGTACCATATCCAAAGCAATATACAATGGAACAAATGACATTATCTGTTTCTCCCTTGCAAGGAATACGGACATCAGTGCAGAAATGTATCCGTACTATAAGATGTTGCTGATGGCAGAAGGAACGGTGGAAGTATATGGTACAGATGGTTTTTGTAAAACAGTGCATGCAGGAGAAAGTATAATAACTTTGACAGATACACCAGTGGGAATGAAAACAGCCAGTGGTGTGGTCTATACAGAATTAACAATCAGAAAGGAAGACAGTATGAATGAAGTTGTAAAACCAGGGGAAGTCTTCAGACTGGCGGATCTTGTGCCGTATCAGGAAGACAAAATTGTGAACATGGACATTGTACATAATGACAAAATGAAGTTTGTTATTATGGCATTTGATGAAGGAACAGGGCTTTCCGAACATGCAGCACCGGGTGAAGCAATCATCTTTGCGTTGGATGGTGAAGGAGTGATTGGCTACGAAGGGCGGGAACATGTCATCAAAGCAGGTGAGAATTTCCATTTTGCCAAAGGTGGTATGCATAATGTGAAAGCGACAAAGAAGTTCAAGATGGCATTGTTGTTGACGCTTGAATAAAGAAAATGAGGAACATTAGATGAAATACTATGTGAAAAGAGAAGAGTGTATTGGATGCGGGCTTTGTGAGGCTGCTTGCTTTC
Organism: uncultured Erysipelotrichaceae bacterium; assembly: GCA_949289855.1. Classification (GTDB taxonomy): domain Bacteria; phylum Bacillota_I; class Bacilli_A; order Erysipelotrichales; family Erysipelotrichaceae; genus Bulleidia. Next base: position 1,469 of record CASEPS010000064.1, on the reverse strand, counting down.
TAGTTTTCAACCTGGGTGATGATGGTGTTTCTGTTGCCATAGATGAAGAAGTGCCAGAAGACCTTCTGGAAGCAGCTGCAGAAGCAAAGCGTGATTGCCCGGTTGGTGCAATTGAAGAAAGATAATGGCGTATCACCACATGTGACAGGTTCCGGTTCGAAGATCCCGATCCTGGTCCAACACTGCCAGCATTTGTTTCACCAAATGTGTTGAAGGTTCTGGTTGAACATTACAACAATGCCTCAACGACTACCCCTGAGGAAGACCTGAAGGCAATTCTTGGATAAACAATAGACGCATAGATGTGCAGCACCCTGCAGGATAATAAGTGGCAGGGTGTTTTTTATAGAATGGTACGCATATGTGCGCAATACGCACTTATGCCCCATTCTTATCAAACGACAATCTGGCAAAAGCGATCAATCATTTTCGAACACAAAAATGAGAAAATTTCTCAAACATTTTATGCTAATGATAAGAAAAACTATAATAATAGCAAAGTTCATAGAATGGAGGATTAATATGCTTTGTCAGTTTTCTATCAGAAATTATAAGAGTATTCGGGATGAGATGACTTTTGATATGCAGGCAGCTGCGATTTCTGAACATGAGGACAGAATCATTCGGGATTCAGACGGAGAGGCATTTCAATATTCAGGAAGAGAACTTGATGAAATGGGCAAGCGACGTCTTATCGTTAAAACAAGATGGTCGGATGTGAATGAAGAGCTACAAGTAAGCACTGCATTTGCCGATGAGGTTATTTCTTCATGGAGTGTTTCGCAATCACAGGCTGTTTATCAGGCATTGTTATACAACATTTCTCAAAAAGATATCGCACATAAATTCCAAAAATCTGCACAGAACATAAGCAAACTGTTGAATGCGGCCAAAATGAACCTTGTCCAAATGTATATCAACAGATACCATAATTTGATTTCAAACTTAATAAGATAATGGATATGGCTATATTTCTAAGACTTTTATTTGCTCATGTCCTTGCCGATTTTGTCTTTCAGAATGACAAAATATGTGATGGAAAACAGGGCAAGACAAAAATGAAGTATGTTTACCAACTATTGCATAGTTCCATACATGCCTTAATGGCATATCTTTTTGTCGCAGACTGGTGCAATTGGATTGTTCCTTTAGTCATTTTTATTTTCCACACACTGATGGATTACATAAAGGTCGAGTATATGAAGAAAGATGCCGTATCATTCATCATAGACCAGTTTGTTCATATAGCCGTCATTGTTATCTTATGGCTATTATTATTTGACCATGGCGGAATTTTTTGCCAAGAGTTTTTCAAAACAGAATGGAACAGTCCGAACTTTTGGGCCGTTGTCATCGCTTACTTGTTGGTGTTAAAACCGACTTCGTTGATTTTGAGTCTCTTTATCAAGAGATGGGTTCCTTCAGCAACGGTGGGTAAAAGCCTGCCTAATGCCGGGAAGTGGATTGGG
>CASEPS010000063.1 GCA_949289855.1 uncultured Erysipelotrichaceae bacterium | reverse complement strand
CGGAACTCTTTCTTCATGTCCTCAAGAAAAAAGGAATGGAAGGTAAATTCAATGGAAATTGGCAATTAACACTTGACAAAGGCTTTTACATAACAGAAGGAGTCTGCACTGTTCAGTAATCCTGGTGGAAAGATCTGCATGCTTGGCAAGATTGTGACTGCCATTGGTATGGTCATCAGTGTGATTACTGGTATCAGTTCGATTGTTGGTGCGGGTTGTTCTGCCGTGACAATCAATCGCTGGGCTGGAATGAGTTCTGGTGTAAATGCTGTATTTGGTGCAGGTCTTGTGGCCGGCATTATTGCCATGATTGCGGGCTGCCTTGTGTCATGGATCTGGGGTCTTGTGATTTATGCTTTCGGTGATCTTGTGCGCAAGACAAATGAAATTGCGGAAAATACAAGAAAGTGATGTCATCTGTCATCGTTGACAGGTCGTCTGTCGTGTAAAGGAACGATATTCTGATTTGTCTGGTATGATTTAAGCGTGGAAAGGGAGAGGGTAATGTGTGAACAGGAAAGATGGCGTGTTGTAAAACGTGGTGTGCTTGAGGTTATGGGACTTGGCATTGCCTATACCATCTGGGTGACTGTTACAGGACTCTTTATTCCCTGTCCCTTCTATGCTTTGACAAAACTGAAGTGTCCGGGTTGTGGCATTAGTCATTGCCTGCTTGCTTTGATGCGTTTCGATATTGAAACGGCATTTCAGGAGAATGGACTGGTCGTTGTCCTGTTACCATTTGCTTTGGTATATGGGTTGTACAGGGCGTACCAGTACATCAAAAAGGGAAAAACGGATTTTGCTGTATGGGAAGCGGTGGTGTTGTCACTGGTTCTTGTTGCAGCCATTGGATTTGCAATACTGCGTAATCGTTAAGGGAGGAATGAATGATGCGTTGTTGGAAGTGTCATGCGGAATTGCCTGAGGGGGCACCGTTCTGCTATTACTGTGGAGCCAGTCAGAATGCTGGTCCACAACCATCTGCTGGTCAAAGGCCTGCAGGAACAGGAAGACCACCAAAGAAGAAAAAGCCTGTTCATCTTGGAAATTCAGAGTTTGATTTGTACGACATATTGGAGAAAGGGGCTGCGGTTGCCGGGTTTGCGGCTGTGATGCCGATTGCGCTCGATGTGTTTACAGCTTTGTTTACCTTTATTGGTGATTCGTTTGGTTTCTTCTCCGTGTTTGGTCAGTTGTTCTATACGATTGCTTCGTTTATCGAAATGGCCAATACACTTGTGCATGTGATATTGATTGCGGCTTTGCTTTGTGAGGTTGTTGGTCTGATCTATTACATGAGTGAAGAGAAGCAGATGGAAAACCAGGTGTTCTTTGTGGCCATTGGTGCTTCAGCAGTTGCACTGTTGTCACTGGTGTTCTCACTATGTGGTTTGTCCGCGTTGTTCATTCTTCTGGCGATTGGTGCCTTTGTCCTTGGTACTGACATTTATGTCAAGGTCATGGTCGACAAGGTTGGCTTACATGGAAAGATTGACCTTGGATATGACTTCAATACCATGGTTGGTTATGTGAAAAGCACAAAGGACAACATGGAAAATGAGGGTAACACAATCCGTCCTGATCCGACATTGATCAGCCGTTATGACTCCGCAGAGTCCTGGTTTGATGGAACAGGTATCCAGATCCTGGGTTACTACATTCTCTGTGTGGTACTTGCGGTGGTGACATGTGGCATTCTTCTTCCATGGGGTTATGTCATGATCGTCAGATGGAGGGTTTCCCATACGGTCATCAATGGCAGAAGACAGTACTTTAACGGTACGGCTATGCAGTTGTTTGGTCTATGGATCAAATGGGCTTTGCTTATACTGATTACCTGTGGTATCTATGCCTACTTTGCCCAGGTTGACTATAAGAAGTGGGAGACAAAGCATACGACCTATGCGGATGATCCGGGTATCAGTAACCAGGCATTCAATGATTCGGTGTTTACGGGTAATTCCTTTGAGTTCCTTGGTTATAGCATTCTGACAAGCATTCTCTCTGGTGTGACATGTTCGATTGCCTATCCATGGTGCGATACGATGATTACCAAGTGGGAGAAGCGCAATACAGTGATCCGTAACCAGCGTTACTACTATGATGGTACAGGTGGAGGTATCTTCTTCATCTGGCTGACAAATGCGATATTGACCGTATTGACTTGTGGTTTGTTTGGTCCATGGGCAATGGTCAGAGAGAACAAGTATATTGTTTCTCATACACATGTTGAAAACAGATATTACTGATTGAGGGTGGAGACGTCCACGTTCATGAAATAAGAAACACCTGTATGTTTCAGTCTTTGCTGCAGCAGAGAAAAGCACAGGCTTGAATGACAGAGCACGTACGGCTTTGTTGAAGAGAAATTGGCTTTTCATGGTACTGATTTGTGCAGGTGTTTTCTTTGTACCCATTTTTCCAGAAAAAGTAAAACTTTTTGGAAAAGGTATTCGTCTATGAAGTGAAAGGATAGGTGAAAAAGATGAAACAAAAGGGTATTCGGAATGCATTGATTTCCGCAGCGGTTGTTGGAGCGATTACAGCAGGTGCTGCCAAAGACTTTACGACAGTGATTCGTGCGGATGATTCCAATGTTGGTGCATTAGCGGCAAACGTGGATACAGCAGCTGGTAATCTTGCGGCTGCCCAGGCACACTTTGACAATGCGTCACGTGATCTTTCCAATGCACAAGCGCATCTTTCTGCCTGCCAGAATGATCTTGCCGCTAAGAAGACAGCGTATGAACAGGCGCTTGCAGCAACGGAAGGCATCACGGAAGAGCAGATCAATGCGGCTAAGGAGCAGGTGACGATTGCTGAGACAAATCTCACCAATGCACAAAATGATGTTGCATCAAAAACAGCAGTTCTCAATGAAAAGACAGCAGCTTTGAATTCTGCTACAGCGGCTTTCAATAGTGCAAAGGCTGCTTATGATGCAGCTGTTGCGGAAGCGAATGCTGCAGCAGAAGCAGAAGAAGCAGAGAAAGAGAATGTAGAAGCCATTGAAGGTGTTACGGAAGAAGAACGTAACCAGGCAGTGGAAGATACAGCGGCAGATGTTGAAGTGGCAGAGGGTGAAGTAGAGGACGCCCAGAAAGTAACAGATGATGCCCAGGAAGACTATGATGGTGCTGTAGAACAGGAGGCTGCCGATAAGGAAGCACTGGATGAAGCAACTGTTGCTAAAGATGAAGCACAGGAAGCAGCGGATGAGGCAAAAGCCGCACAGACAGAAGCACAGACGACGAAGGACAATGCGGACAAGGAAGTAACTGACACCAAGGAAGCATTAGATAATGCGGAACAGATGGCTGAGGATGCCAAGGATCATGAGAAGGTGGCTGAAGCTGAAAAGACAACAGAAGAAACCAAGGGTGCGTATGATGCAGCACTTGGTGAACAGGAAACTGCGAATGGTGTTTATGATGCTGCAGCGAAGGATGAAGCGAATAAGAAGGAAACGCTGGACAATGCAAATGCAGAGGCAGATCAGGCTGAGGCAGCATTAGAACAGGCAACAACCGACAAGAACAATGCGGATGCGGATAAGCTTGCCAAGGACCAGGCGGTAACAGAGGCACAGGGTGTTCTGGATTCTGCAAATCAGGCTTTGCAAAATGCGCAGGAAACATTGAATGCGATTCAGAATGGAGAAAGCCAGGCCTATAAGGATGCAGTAGCCGCAAAAGAGGCAGCAGAAGCAGCTGTCAAACAGTACCAGGAAATGGTGAAAAAGGCTAACCAGAGAGTGGAAGATGCTAACAAGCAGTATAATTCTGGTTCAACTGGTTACTTTGATTCGCATGTCGCAAACAATGATGACATTATTGTTACAGATGCGAATAATAAGAAACGGAGTCTTGCTGAGGTCATGATCACTGAGACGGTGAATTATGAAAAGAAATACGGTAGAGAAAACTATACCAATATTGGTGCTGCAGGTGATGCGACAAATCTCGAGAACATGAAGAAAGCTCTTGAGATGATGTTCAAGGTCAATGAGCTGCGTGCAACGGATGATAACAACAGTGGTGCAAATAAAGAGCCGTTGATGGTTTCGGATTATTTGATGGCTATTGCCCAGATCAATGCCAACGGTGGTGCGAATACGGAATACCATTATGACCTCTGGAGAAATCTGTTATACCAGGTTGTGAATAACAGACCTGCTTCTTTGAACTGGTATGGTGAGAACCTTTCCTTTGGTTATGAGGATCCATATCTTGGCTGGTATGATGAAGAAAAAGCCATCTATGATAGTAATGGTGAAGGAGAAACCGGTCATTACGAAGCTATTGCTAATCCAGAAAATGATGAGGATAAGCAATATGTTGCGACAGGAATGGGTCTCAATACCAGTGATAATGAAAAGTATGGTGCCGTTTATAATCAGGTGTTTGGTACGAAGAATGGTCCTGGCTTCAATGTGCTGGTAAGTGCATATGTGACCAATGGCAAACTGTGGACCATGGAAAGTTACTATGAAGATTTCATGGCTTATTATAATGCCGTCAAGAAGGAAATGAGTGAAGCGGCAAAAGAAAAGCAGGAAGCAGAGGCGAAGCTTGCGGAAGAGAATAAGAAACTGCAGGATGCAATTGATAAGCTCAATGCACTTGGTGGAGAGGCTGCGGCAGGTGATCTTGAAGCTGCAGAGAAGGCTGTGAAGGATGCTGAGAACAAAGTCACAGCAGCTACAAATGATCTCAAGGTAAAGAAGGAAGCAGCTGAAGAAGCAGCAAAGAAAGCTGCAACTGCGGCTGAGGTTCTTACCGAAGCAACCAATAACAATATTGCGGCGCAGGAGGCTGTAAGCGAAGCGGAAACGGCATGGAATGAGGCTTATGACACACTTGTTGAGGCAACAGAAGCAAAGAATGCGGCTGATACAAAGGTAAGTGAAACAAAAGCGGCATATGATGAAGCTAAGGCATTGTCTGATGGTTATGCTAATGCAAATGAGAATCTTGCCAAAGCAGAAGAGGCATATAACAATGCGCTTGAGGAACAGACAGATGCTGGCGTAGCACTTGAAGAAGCAAAGACAACATATGAAGAAAAGTCAGACGCATTGCTTGCGGCAATTGAGCTGTATACAACTGCTGAAAGTACCTATACAGCTTCAAAAGAAAATACTGCTACATTGAAGGAAGCATATGATCAGGCGGCACTTGTGCTTGGTGAAAAGAATAGTGCATTGCAGAGTGCAAAGGATGCTTATGAAAAGGCAGTGTACTTTGCGGAAAACTACGATACGATTCTTGCGGACGCCAAGGCGGCATATGAAAGTGCAAAGCTTGAGACACAGCGTTTAAAGAAAGCAGTTGAGAGAAAGAAGCTTGCAATGGACAGTGCAGATGAGGAAAGACTTGCTGCGCAGGAGGAATATGATAAAGCCGTGCTTGCGCTGAATGAGGCAAAGCAGAAAGAAGATAGTGCAAAGGTGACATATGATTCCGTCAAGGCTGAGGCAGATAAGGTGCTTGTGCCGGTGGAAGAAAAGGAAGCTGCAATGCTTGCATATGAAGAGGCGCAGAAGGCCGTAGTGGCAGCACGGGCTGCTTATGAGGAAAAGAAAGCTGCTTATGAAGATGCTGAGAATAAACTTGCCATCATTAAGGAAGCTTCCATTCCTGAGGAAAGTATGACTACTATTTCTGCAACAACTCCGGAAACTGGTGTATATGATTCTGTATTGCCATATGCAATGGTGTTTACAGGAACAATTGTTGCAATTGGTGCAGTGATCTATAGATCTGCTTTGAAGAAAGAAGAAGAGTAACAGGTCATTCGTCATAGAGGATGTGCGTTTCATCGCATATTCCTCTTTTTTCTTTCTGGATGACATAGGATATAGATGCAGGAAGAAACAGGGTATTCCTCCTGCTCCTCTCTTCCCTGAAGAAACAGGTGCGCCTGTGATGTCTATATTTTTCCTTCCCCTTTTATAAGATGTTACAGGCGCAGGTTTTCAGGGTTATACAGATTGAAGCCGGGAATTCATCCCGGATTTTTTGTGAGCTGGTACGCATGAATAATCTATTTCAAATCTTGAAGTCATAAACTACTATTGCTATACTATAAATGAACAAAGAGCAACCACCCACAAAGTGGTTGGCCTTATGCTGAATGGAAAAGTCACTCAATCAACAGGTCAAGTCAAGAGTGGCTTTTCTTATACCTGCTCAATAACAATTATTCACAAAAAGTGAAAATGAAAGTGAGGAGAGAAAGGATAAACGTGGCAAAAGCCATGAGATCCTTGAAATCAAAAGATTTCTTACTCATAAAGATCACCTCCATTCTGCTTTAATGCAAAATGAAGGCCAACCACCCTGTAACACGATTGCTCGCAATAAGTATAATAACCGGTAAAGTATATTACTATAAAACATTATCGGATTTTAGTGGATTATCAGTAAATATCGAGATATTTGGATTTCCATACCCTGCGTAAATATTCAAACAGATTTGAAAATTTGAAGTGGTGGATATGATCTGGGAGGGACAATAGAAATTGTATTCATATCTTGAAGCCATAAACTACTATTGCTATACTATAAATGAACAAAGAGCAACCGCTCACAAAGTGGTTGGCCTTCTAGTAAGTGAAAACCACTCACTCAACTGCCAAGTATTCGAGAGTGGTTTTCTTTATGGCATAATTTCTTAAATCATCCACAGAAACTGAAGATGAATGTAAGCAAAGAAAGGATAAATGTGGCAAAAGCCAGAATATCCTTGAAATCAAAGAATTTCTTATCCATAAACATCACCTCCAATCTGCCGAAAAAACAAATTGAAGGCCAACCACCCTGCAACATGATTGCTCACAATAAGTATAATCATCAGTATAGTGTATCACAATAAGACTTTATCTGATTTTTGATATATATCCAGTAAGCATCGAAATAAAGGAATTCCTATACCCTGCGGAAATGTTCAAACTGATTTGAAAGTGCATTCGTATGACAATAGAAACCAATAGAAATTGTATTCATGCCTTGAAGTTATAAACTACTATTGCTATATTATAAATGAACAAAGAGCAACCGCCCACAAAGTGGTTGGCCATGAATGATGGAAATCCCACTCGATCAAACTGCCAAGTTAATCAGGAGTGGGATTTTCTTATGTCTGTCACAATAACAATTATTCACAAAATGTGAAAATGAAAGTGAGGAGAGAAAGGATGAACGTGGCAAAAGCCATGATGTCCTTGAAATCAAAGGATTTCTTATTCATAAACATCACCTCCAATCTGTGGGTAAAACAAATTGCCTGATTGAAAGAGTCCTTCGATGATATGCGAAGGTCTTTTTCATATTACATGATGTACATAGTGGTCATTTGTCTCTCTAATGTGCGCTTTGTCAAATCGTTTCTTTGCTCTTTTTTGTCTGATATATGATGAGGGTACATTAAGGGAGGGATATGATGAAGAAGAATGTATTTGCTTGTGTTAGTGCACTAAGTGTGCTGCTTGCCGGGTGTGGTGGTACTTCAGAAATCAAAAGTGTAGCAGGAACACCTTCTGCTACACCAGCAGAAAGTGTTGAACCGGCAGGTGTTGTATGGCGGGTGAGTCCTGAAGAGCATAAGTTTGATGAGTATAGTGAAGTGACCCTTCTCAATGGCATGGTTGAACAGGGCTGGGAGTTTATTGAAGGTGTATATGGTTATCCTGCTCAATGGGCATCAAATGGATATGGTGGGAATGTCCTGAAAGTGAAGAAGGATGGCATGTATACATTGGTAGATTATGATGGCAATGTGCTTTTGAATGATAGTTATGCCTATATTGGAAGTCCATTCTATATCGGAATGCGAATTGGAGAGGATGCACCGATAGGAAACCACCATTTTTCTACATTGTATGCGTCAAAAGATATCCCGGTGAAATTTGCTGGAGATACAGGATATGTCACGGAGACAATTGATCTTGTGGTGCTGAATGAAGATTTCTCAGAAGGTGCGAACTACATGGATGCTTCCCAGTTGGGTGGGACCGGTGGTACGTATTATAACTACTTTGTTCTTGATGGGCAGTTGTATGTTGAATACATGCATGGTGTAATAGAACGGGTTGATTGGCTGGAACGTGATGCCCGTAATCGTGATTATGTGGTTCGTGTAGAAGATGCAAATCGAAATGTGACTGGTTATACATTGGTTCGTAATCATATGGATATTGGTCCTGTGTTTGCCTATATGCCTGTTGGTATACCGGTGAATGGTGTTGTGGCTGTAACAGACAATATGCCTGCCATGGTGGGTAAAGAAGGTAATTTCATTCGTGAAATGCGTCAGGAAACAGTGGATGATGGCATTATGGCAGAGGGGACAAATCTCGGTTTGTATGATGCTTATAATGGAAAGTTGTTGAGTGATTTTGTGTATGAAGCAGTTGGAGCAAGTGAAGAAGAATATGTTCCGGTGAAGAAGAATGGCAAATGGGGTCTTCTTTCTCTTGTTGATAATACATTGGTCATTGATTGCATCATGAATTCTGTTTCCAGTATGTATGATGGTTGTGTCTATGTGGACTATGAGGGACAAAAGGGTGTCATTGATGTAGAAGCGACACGTGCGAATGGTGTTTTGGTAAATGCGGAAACACTTGCTGCATAAGTGATGTATGATGGAATAAGAAAGGCAGGTATTTGTTATGGCAGAGCTTTTGTATCAGGGACATGGAAGTCTTCGTATGAAGACAAATGATGGAAAGGTGATTTACATCGATCCATTTGCCGGGGAAGGCTATGATGTGCCAGCAGATCTCATTCTTGTCACTCATCAGCACTACGATCATAATTGCATTGATAAACCAAAGAAGAATGATGGATGTGTCATCTATCAGAATATGGACGCATTGCATGATGGTGTCTATGGGACATTGGAATTGGATGGTATTACGGTAGAGGCAGTACAGGCATATAACCACCATCATAAGAAAGAGGAATGTGTTGGTTATATTGTGCGTACTGATGGTATTTCCATCTATTTTGCAGGTGATACTGGTGAAACTGAAGATATGGCGAAGATGAAGGAAAGACATCTTGATTATGCTGTTCTTCCAATGGATGCAACATATACGATGGATATTCCGGAAACAATACAGTGTGCAAAGATCATAGGCGCAAAACACACAATTCCTGTGCATATGAAACCAGGTGGTTTGTATGATGAGGCACGTGCAAAACAGTTTACAGCAGATGGTGCACTGCTCGTCAGACCGGGTGAAACAATTCAGCTATGAGGACAACAGGGTAACTTGTTGTCTTTTTTGGTTGTAGTATAGCAGCAGACTTTTTGAAATGTATGCATATGAAGCAATGACATCTTCTGATAGTTTTGTTTTCTGTTCTGAAAGTATGTTGAGTAAATGCTATAATTAACGCAGGAGGACGAATCGTATGGGAATCTATCTGAATCCAACAAATCAGTTGTTTTCTGAGGCTGTACACAAAGAAATCTATGTGGATAAGTCATTGCTTATTCAGAAGGTTGAGTATTTGCGAAATAAAGAAAATAAGTATATTTGTGTATCAAGACCAAGACGCTTTGGAAAGAGTACAGATGCCAATATGCTTGTGGCGTATTATTCGTATGGCTGTGATTCTCATGATTTATTTGATTCTCTTAAAATCAGTAAGACTGATATCTATGAGGAACATTTGAACAGGCATCATGTTATCCAGCTGAATATGCAGGATTTTTTGAGCAAGGCACATGACGTCAAAAAAATGATTGCGTTGTTGGGAAAACTGGTTTTTCGTGAAATCAAAAAAAGCTTTCCGGATATAGAGTATGTTAACCCTGATGATCTCGTTCAAATTATGGAAGATATATATGTAGAAGCAGGAATAAGATTTGTTTTTGTCATTGATGAATGGGATTGTATTTTCAGGGAATATAAGCAGGATAAGGAAGCGCAAAAACAATATCTGGACTTTTTCAGAAACCTGTTGAAGGATAAGCCTTATGTAGAACTTGTTTATATGACAGGAATCCTGCCGATTAAGAAATATGGTACACATAGTGCTTTAAATATGTTTAAAGAAATATCCATGTTGAATGCTACACCATTAGAATCTTTCATGGGATTTACTGAGCAGGAAGTTCATGATTTATGTTTGAAGTATGATATGGATTATGGTGAAATGAGACAATGGTATGATGGCTATCAGATGTCTGAGGATATTTCTATCTATAATCATCGTTCAGTTGTTTCTGCTCTCATGGACAGAAAATATGAAAACTATTGGACCTCTACTGAGACCTATGAAGCTTTGCAGGTTTACATTGATATGAACTTCGATGGATTGAAAGATAGTGTTGTTCAGTTAGTTGCAGGAGAGAATGTGCCAGTTCAGACAACATCATTTCAGAATGACATGACTACTTTTGAATCAAAAGATGATGTGCTGACTCTTCTTATACATCTTGGCTATCTTGGTTATAAAAGTGATGATCATACATGCTATATTCCAAATAAAGAAGTTGTTGATTCGTTTGTTAATTCAATTAGAAGTTCTGACTGGCATGAAACTACAAAGGCTTTGTTGAATAGCAGAAATCTTTTGGAAGCAACCTGGAGAAAGGATGAAGCGTCAGTTGCCAGGTATGTTGAAGAAGCACATCTTGATACTTCTGTATTAACGTATAACAATGAAAATGCATTATCATATACGCTGGCTTTAGCTTATATCTATGCAAGAAATCATTACACGATGATCAGAGAGATGCCGACAGGGGAGGGCTTTGCGGATATTGTGTTGATTCCATATCGTGATAAACCAGCTATGATTATAGAATTGAAATGGAATAAAGAGGTAAAAACAGCAATTGATCAGATTCAAGAGAAGAAATATCCAAAAGGATTAGAGAAATGGAAGAATCATTTACTACTTGTTGGTATCAGCTATGACAGAAAAACAAAGAAACATAGTTGTCATATAGAAGAAATAATCCAGTCAGATCAACAGACTTGAAAGGACAGTTGGTGTGAACGTTGTATTTCTCATATAGTAAAGCAGACCCGGATCAGATATGACGATCCGGGTTTGCTTTGTATATATGTCAGAACGGATAGTGACATACGTGATGATTATAAGAGTGGAATCAGTCTGCGGAGTAGATAATAGTATGAATGTGAACAAGGTGATTTGTTTTACCGGAAATACACCAATATAGTATGCTGAAATACAAATAGAAAGGATGTGATGAAGATGAAAAAACGGATAGCGGTGGGCATAGAAAGGTTTGATGAAATGATCAGAGATGGTTATTACTATGTAGATAAGACGATGTATATCAAAACTCTTCTTCAAAAGCGCGGAGCAGTTAATCTTTTTACACGTCCAAGACGATTTGGCAAGACATTGACGATGTCGATGTTAAAGAATTTCTTTGAGATTGGCAATGATCCTTCTTTGTTTGAAGGACTGGCAATATCCAGAGAAAAAGAGATTTGTGAGAGGCATATGGGGAAATATCCGGTTATTTCGATCAGTCTGAAGAATGTTGAAGGGCTGACGTATGAAGAAGCGCTTGGTTCTATGAAAACGGCCATAGGTGATGAAGCTGGAAGGTTTTATTTTCTTGAGACAAGTGTTAAGTTGAATGAAATTGATAGAAATGCGTATCATCAGATATATAAAAATGAGATACACGGAAAAACAAAGTATTCTATTGAAGATTCAATTCTTGAGGATAGTTTGAAAACATTAACGGCTCTTCTTTCAAAACACTATGGGGAAAAAGTTATTTTGCTGGTTGATGAATATAATGTGCCTTTGAATAAAGCGTATGAGAACGGATATTATGATCAGATGGTGAATCTGATCCGTAAGATGTTTAATGCCGGATTTAAGACAAACGATCATTTGTTCTTTGGTGTTCTGACTGGTTGTCTTCGTATTTCCTTGGAAAGTATCTTTACCGGGCTTAATAATTTGAAAGTATATTCGTTATCTGATCCGCGATTTGATTCTTTCTTTGGTTTTACAGAATCAGAGGTTGATGAAATGCGTTCTTATTTTGGTCTTCTGGATAAAAAAGATAAGATAAGAGACTGGTACGATGGTTATCTTTTTGGGCATTCACATGTTTATTGCCCATGGGATGTAAGCTGCAAATTCCGGCAAAATGGTGCAGGGTTTCCGACTTGACCGGTGCATAAGACTTGGATGAATGGCACATCGTTTTTGATTAAACGGTGTGTTTTTTTTGCGTTTTATCATGTGTGTGTAGTTTTCAGAAAGGAGATTATTATGCAGAACTACACAACTATTATTGGCGTTGTCCGCCTTCGCTGTAATGGTGCTTCTCAAC
>CASEPS010000062.1 GCA_949289855.1 uncultured Erysipelotrichaceae bacterium | reverse complement strand
AGTGTATTGAATCTAACCCCGACAAGCGGGGTTGATATTCAAGCCTATTCGAGCTTCTACGCAGCAAGCTGCGGGGTATTCCCCATCCCAGAACTCCTTTGCTTACGCTTCGGAGTTAATAAAAGCCTCCTTGCGGAAGCTTTCATCATCACTATTTCTTTGGTGTCAGTTCCTTCTGTCCACCCATATATGGCTGCAGTGGCTTTGGAATACGCAATGTGCCATCTGCTTGCAGATTGTTTTCTACAAATGCAATCAACATTCTAGGTGGTGCAACAACTGTATTGTTCAATGTATGAGGGAAGTAGTTGCCATCCTTACCCTTTACTCTGATCTTCAGTCTTCTTGCCTGTGCATCACCGAGGTTGGAGCATGATCCAACTTCGAAATACTTCTTCTGACGTGGAGACCATGCTTCTACGTCACAGCTCTTTACCTTCAGGTCTGCAAGGTCACCAGAACAGCATTCAATGGTTCTTACCGGAATATCCAGGGAACGGAAGAAGTCTACACTGTTCTGCCAGAGTTTGTTGTACCATTCCATGGATTCTTCTGGTTTGCATACTACTACCATTTCCTGTTTTTCAAACTGGTGTACTCTGTAAAGACCTCTTTCTTCAATACCATGTGCACCAACTTCTTTTCTGAAGCATGGGCTGTAAGAAGTTAAAGACTGTGGAAGTTCTTCTTCCTTCAGAATTTCACCAATGAAACGTCCGACCATGGAATGTTCAGATGTACCAATCAGATACAGGTCTTCCCCTTCAATCTTATACATCATGTTTTCCATTTCCTTGAAGGACATGACACCATTCACTACATTTCCATGAATCATGAATGGTGGAATGAAGTATGTGAAACCTCTGTTGATCATGAAGTCTCTTGCATACGCAAGAATGGAAGAATGCAGTCTTGCAATGTCACCTTTCAGATAATAGAAGCCATTACCAGATGTTCTGCCGGCCGCATCAAGATCCAGTCCATCAAAACTTTCGAGAATGTCTGTATGATATGGAATTTCATAATCAGGTACGACAGGTTCACCAAACTTTTCCAGTTCAACGTTTTCACTGTCATCTTTACCAATCGGAACAGATGGATCGATGATGTTTGGAATCACCATCATTCTCTTGTTGATTTCTTCATTGAGTTCATTTTCCTTCTGTTCGAGAGCTTCCATTTCATCGCCCATGGCTTTCACCTGTGCTTTGACCTGTTCAGCTTCTTCCTTTTTACCTTCACGCATCAGTCCACCAATAGACTTGGACATTCTGTTGCGGTCAGCACGAAGTGCATCACCTTTCTGTTTTGCTTCACGATACTCTTTGTCAAGTGCTGCAACTTCATCCACAAGAGGCAGTTTTTCATCCTGAAATTTCTTACGGATGTTTTCTTTGACAACTTCCGGATTTTCACGGATTAGTTTGATATCAATCATAATTCTTCCTTTCTCTACAAAAAAAGACACCATTTACAGGGACGATGTGTCATTCGCGGTGCCACCCTGGTTGCAATATTGTTTCACGTGAAACAATTTGCCACTCTGCTGGATAACGGTACATACCGGAAGGGATTAGCTTCACTCAGGGATGGATTTCTCTGTTTCATGTATCGGTTTACACCAGCCACCGACTCTCTGTAACATAGCCATCAGATACTCGTTCCCATCAACGTTTTATGAATCAATTTAAGCATTCAATAAATCAATTGTCAATGCAGTTTGTGAGTGCTATCATTTAAAAAAGAAGAAAAGATTGAATGGAAAATAATTGGAAGATAAAGGGTTTCAAATTCATTTTCCAAAAAGTATCAGGAGTTTATTATGCCAGGAAAATCTGTTTATTCAAAAAAGTTGGATTATAACAACGCCTATAATCGCAAAACCTATAAATCTTTTTCAGTGCGTTTTAACAAAACAACTGAGACTGAAATCATTACATGGCTGGAATCGAAAGACAGTCTGAAAGAATATGTTATTGAACTGATTCAGAAAGACATGGAAAAAGCAAATAAGAAAGCTGAAAAGAAGAAGTCTGGAAAAGATTCTGGTAAGAAAAAGTCTTCCAAGAAAGAAGGAAAGAAATCTTCCAAGAAATAAATCAGATAAAATTCATTTTTCGTTTATCGAAACGTGTTTATAATAGAAACATGTTTAGAAAACTAAGCGCTTCACTACTAATTTGTTGTGGACTGTTGCTGAATGAAGCAACAGTTTTTGTAATGGAAGATACCGGAAAGATGATGGAACCTGAAAGTCTAAATGCACGTATACAGGAAGTTATCAATACATACCAGCTGACAGATGATAACATCGCTGTTTCTTATCAGAATGTCATCACTGGTGAAACATATGCTTACAATGATACAACCTACCTCTTTGCGGCAAGTACATATAAACTTCCATTGAATATGTACTATTACATGATGATTAACAATGGTGAAATCAGTCCTTCTGCTAATGTTGGTGGATATGTACTTTCTGAAGCACAAAGGTTATCCATATTGCTTTCTGATAATGATTATTCCATGGCAATGGTACATGCCCTGGCTGGCTATACACAATATAAGAATCTGATGTTACAGACATTTGGTGACAGTTATTTCAGTGATATTTCGAATGCGGATCCTAATATGTATCTCGATAACTACTACCCTTCTGGTTTCCTTTTGAATGTATTGCAATATCTCTATGCGCATATGGAAGACTTTCCGGAAATGTTATCGTACATGTGTTCTGATGAACAGAACAATGAAGTGTATAACACAATCCGGGACGAAGTCACTGTCTACCAGAAACAGGGATGGACATCTTCTGATAATGCTGTTGCAGAAATTGTAATGTGTGATGAACCATATCTTGCTGCGATCATTATCAATGACCCGTATTACCGTTCTCCTGAGATATTAAGCACTGTGAATGAAGTCATCTATGAATATCACAAAGAAATGGAAGACTATAACAAAACTGTCAATGCATATGCAGAAAAAACTTCTGACAAAGAAAATTCCACGGTTTCCATAAAGATCAAAGAAGTGAATGTAGAACCACAAAAATATGTCCCAAATACAGACATATTCATAACAATTGCTTCTGTTATATTTATTATACCAATATTATTATCATTAATAATAACATTTTTCAAAAGATAAGGCTGTATGAAGATCATACAGCCTTTCTGTTATTCCGTTGTCGTTTCTTCGTCTGTTTCTTCTTCTGGAGAAAGCACAGAAATGGAAGAAACTTTGGATTCATCTTTGACATTGATGACTTTGACACCTTGGGCAGCTCTGCCATAGACAGATACCTGGTTCAAAGAAATACGGATGACGATGCCATCATTTGTCATAATCATACAGTCTTCATCACCATTGACAGCCCGCATACAGACTAGTGTTCCTGTCTTTTCACTGATGGAAAGTGTCTTGACACCCTTGGCACCACGGTTAGTCATCCGGTAGTCATCAAGGACTGACTTCTTGCCATAACCATTTTCGGTTACGGTCAGAATGTACTTGCCTTCACTATCTGTTGCCATACCAATGACTGTACCACCATCTGTATTGAAACCTTTGACACCCATGGATGTGCGTCCACTTGGACGAATGGAATCTTCAGCAAATCTGACTGCTCTGCCATTGGAACCAGCAATAATGATTTCATTATGACCTGTAGTTCCTTTGACAAAAGCAAGTTCATCGTCTTCTTTCAAAGAAATTGCCCGTTTTCCATTCTTCATGATGTTATGGAATTCTTCAATTGGCGTACGTTTGACAATACCATTCTTTGTGACAAAGAAGAGGTACTTCGTATCATTCTCTTCATCATCTTTATTGGCATATGGCACCATGGCTTTGATCTTTTCCATCTTGTCCATGGCGATGATATTGATAATTGGCAATCCCTTGGAAGTTCTTGAGAAAGCAGGAATGTTATATCCCTTGATGCGGAATACCCTGCCCTGGTCTGTAAAGATTAACAGGTTATCATGTGTCGACATATTGATGAACTGTTCAATGACATCATCCTTGTTCAGTTCCATGCCCTTGATACCTCTTCCACCACGGTTCTGTACCTTGTATGTATCGGTTGTCAGACGCTTTACATATCCATTTGAAGAAAGGGTAATAATAATATTTTCTACCGGAATGAGGTCTTCATCTTCCATGTCTGTAGGTGCATCAATGATTTCAGACTTTCTTGGTGTATTGTACTTTGCTTTGATTTCAGAAAGTTCATCCTTGATAATCTGAATGACGCGTTCATGGTGTTCGAGAATATCTTTGAGATCCGCAATCGTCAATAACAGATCCTGGTATTCATTTTCAATCTTTTCTCTTTCAAGACCTGTCAGTCTTCTGAACTGCATATCGAGAATTGCCCTTGCCTGTATTTCATCCAATGGGAAATCAGACATGAGTCTTTCCATTGCTTCATTGGCATCACGGCTGCTGCGTATTGTATGAATAATCGCATCCAGGTTATCTACAGCAATGCGCAAACCTTCCAGGATATGTGCCCTGTCTTCTGCCTTCTTCAACCGGAAAGATGTTCTTCTGACAATGACTTCATCCTGGAATGCAATATAACCGGAAAGAAGTTCTTTCATGCTGGCCTGACGGGGAACACCATTGAACAGGACAACATTGTTTACATTAAAGTTGGACTGCAATGGAGAAAGCTTATACAGCTGATTGAGAAGAACTTCTGGTTGTACATCCTTACGCAATTCCATGACCACACGGATACCATTCATGTTGGATTCATCACGTAAATCTGTAATGCCTTCAATCTGCTTCTCACGTGCCAGTGCTGCAATTCTTTCTACCATATTGGCCTTATTGACCGCATATGGTATTTCAGTAACAACAATTCTCTTTTTGCCATTGGCCATGTCTTCAATATTTGTTTTGGCACGCATGACAATGGTACCTTTACCTGTTTCAAAAGCCTTACGGATACCGGCTCTTCCAAGAATGTAGGCACCGGTAGGAAAGTCAGGTCCTTTGATATATTGCATGAGTTCTGTTGTCTGGATTTCTGGATTATCCATGACCGCAATACATGCATCAATTGTTTCACCAAGGTTATGTGGGGCAACATTTGTTGCCATACCTACCGCAATACCCATGGAACCGTTGACAATGAGGTTCGGGAAACGTGATGGAAGTACAGAAGGTTCTTTTTCTTCACCTTCGTAGTTATCTACCATGTCTACCGTATCTTCATCGAGATCCCTGAGCATTTCCACCGCAATCTTTGACATTCTGGCTTCGGTATATCGCATTGCGGCTGCACCATCACCATCCATAGAGCCAAAGTTACCATGTCCATCGACGAGAATTTCCCGCATGTTCCAGTTCTGTGCCATATATACAAGTGCACCATAGATGGAACTATCGCCATGAGGGTGATATTTACCCATTGTCTCACCGACAATACGCGCACATTTTCTGTACGGTTTGTCAGGTCCGATATTCATTTCATTCATGGCAAAGAGAATTCTTCTCTGTACTGGTTTCAAACCATCTCTTACATCAGGAAGTGCTCTTGCGACGATAACAGACATGGAATATTCAAGAAAGTCTCTGCGGATTTCCTTGGATAAGTCTGTTTCCGTAATATTTCCCGGGTCGAAGTTTTCTTCGTCAAATTCCATAAAATCATCCAAGCCCATTGGAACACCTCCTTTTAAATATCAAGATTCTCGACAAAATGTGCATTATCGATAATAAAGTTCTTACGTGGTTCTACTTCTTCACCCATCAACATACTGAAGTTGCGGTCTGCTTCTTCCGCATCATCTACCGTTACACGAATCAGGGTGCGGTTCTTTGGATCCATGGTTGTTTCCCAGAGCTGTTCAGGATTCATTTCACCAAGACCTTTATATCTCTGTATGGAAAGCCTGGAACCCATTTCTTCCTTGACCTGTTCCAACTGACGGTCTGTATAGGCATAGCGGACAGTCTGCCCCTTTTGTACTTTATACAGAGGTGGCTGGGCAATGTAAATGTAGCCCTGTTCAAGAACTGGTCTTAAGAAACGATAGAAGAATGTCAACAGCAGTGTTCTGATATGTGCACCGTCGACGTCCGCATCGGTCATGATGACAATCTTGTTATAGCGGAGTTTGGAAGTATCAACTTCTTCTTTGATGCCACAGCCAAAAGCTGTGATCATGGAACGTATTTCTGCATTGTCAAATGCTCTTTCTTCACGTGCTTTTTCGACATTGAGAATCTTACCGCGAAGTGGAAGAATCGCCTGATAATGAGAATCTCTGCCCTGCTTTGCAGAGCCACCTGCAGAGTCACCCTCGACGATGTAGATTTCACAAATACTTGCGTCTTTGGATGAGCAGTCTGCCAACTTTCCAGGCAATGAACCAATTTCAAGCGGGTTCTTTCTGCGGGTGAGTTCTCTTGCCTTCTTTGCGGCAAGTCTTGCCTTATTGGCAAGGGAGCACTTTTCGACAATCTGCTTGGCTTCATCCGGATTTTCCATCAGGAACTTTTCCAGCTGGCTGCCAAAGATGTCAGAAACAATCTTTTTGACTTCTGTATTGCCAAGCTTTGTCTTTGTCTGTCCTTCATACTGCGGATCAGGATGTTTGACAGATATGACAACAACAATACCTTCCTTACAGTCATCACGGGAAAGATTGCTGTCTTTATTTTTTAAAAGTTTTGCATTTCTTGCATAATTGTTAATAACTCTGTAAATGGCCATATCAAAACCATCGAGGTGCGTACCACCTTCAACCGTATTGATATTATTACAGAATGTATAGACACCAGGATTGTATCCATCATTGTATTGCATCGCTACTTCTACCTGGATATCATCTTCATAACCTTCCGCATAAATAATGTCCGGGTGAATGACCGTCTTACCTTTATTCAGGTATTCTACATATTGTTTAAGACCACCTTCATACATGAATTCATGGTGTCTTTCTTCCTGTTCTTCCATTCTTTCATCATTGAAAACAAGACGAATACCCTTATTCAGAAAGGCAAGCTGTCTCAGACGGTTGCGGATGATTTCATGGTCATAAACCGTTGTTTCTTTGAAGATGGTTGGATCTGCTTTGAAACGGACACGGGAACCATGTTTTTCAGGATCACATGTACCTTTGATATGTAGTGGTTCTACAGCATGTCCACCATTTTCAAAACGTACAAAGTATTGTGAACCTTCATGGAATACAGTGACTTCCAGCCATGAAGAAAGTGCATTAACAACGGATGCACCTACACCATGAAGACCACCAGAAATTTTATAGGCACCTCCACCAAACTTACCACCAGCATGTAATACGGTAAAAATGGTTTCAATGGTAGACTTACCGGTCTTGGCATTCATACCAGTTGGCATACCACGACCATCATCTTCAACGGTCACAATGTTGTCCTGATCGATGGTAACGGTGATGGTTGAAGCATATCCTGCCATGGCTTCGTCAATACCATTATCTACAATTTCCCAGACAAGATGATGAAGGCCTTTTGATGATGTAGAAGCAATATACATACCAGGACGTTTGCGTACTGCTTCAAGACCATCCAGAACCTGAATTTCTTCATCGTTGTATTCTTCTGTTACCTTCATATCGAGTTCTTCACCAATAACAGCATTACTGGTTTCTGTTTCTTCTACAGCCTCGATTTCTTCCATTTCTTTTTCAATTTCGCTCATTCAAGTCCTCCTGTCTGATTGTGCCATTTACAACATGAAACTCTTTCATCCTTCCATTTTTCATCATGGATGGAATATGAGTTGCAGTGATTAAACACTGTGATGATTGTGAAACAAGATCCAATAGTCTTTTCTGCTTGTCGCTGTCCAGTTCGGATAATACATCATCGAGAAGCAGGACAGCATCTTCTTTTGTCTTGTTTCGTATATATTCATTTAATGACAGTTTGAATGCCAGCATGGCCATTCTCTTCTGTCCCTGTGATGCGGTTTCGACAATATTCTGTCCATTCAGGAAGAAACACAAATCTTCCCGGTGAATGCCAACAGATGTCACTTTGAGATTGATTTCTTTATCTATCAGGGAAAGATGGTAGTCATATATACCATTTTCCTGCATATCTTTGAAACATGTTTTGTAAGCAACCGTCAGATGCACAGATGGATCATCTGCTATCTTCTGGTAAAAGGCATCCAGATGGGCATTGATGATCTTACAAAAATCAATGCGCTGCGCAATGATCTTTGTTTCAAGAACACTCATCTGTTTTGTTAATGTTTCAAGATAGATGCGATCAGGATCATTCTTCTTCAGAACAAGATTGCGCTGTTTCAGTATCTTTTTGTACTGGCTCATCGCTTCAAGATACTTTATAGAAATCTTGGATATTTCCTGATCCATTACCTTTCTTCTTTCATAGGGTGAATCCTGAAAGAGAATAATATCATCCGGTGAAAAGAGAATGACATTGAGAATCCCTACAAATTCACTGCTTTTTTTCAAAGGAACCTTGTCACATAACAGTGTTTTTCCTTTTGGATGAATCACAGCTTCAAGTTCTCTTCTCTTTCCGTTCTTTTCACAAATGCAGCGTATATCCGCAAAGGGATATCCTTTTCGGATCAGTTTCCTGTCGTCATGAATGCGGAAAGAGCGTGTCAAAGAAAGATAAACAAGACTTTCCAAAAGATTTGTCTTTCCCTGTGCATTATTGCCGGTAATGAGATTTACACCACTGGAAAGCTGTACAGAACATACTGCATAGTTTCTGAAATTACGCAATCTGATTTCTTTGATCTGCATCAGCCAACTACAAATTTCTTTCCTTCAACAACAACGATATCTTCCGGATACAATTTTCTGCCACGCCGGTTTTCTTTTTCTCCATTTACGGTAATATCAGCCTCCTGAATAAAGAGTTTGGCCTGTCCACCTGTAGAGACAATTCCACTCAATTTAAGAAATTGTTGAAAGGTGATGTATTCCTTTTTTTCCTTCATCGCAAGTACTCCTTTAATGACATAAAACTGCTAAAATATTATACCATAAAAATAATCAATATTCCTTATTTTAAGCCTCTTTTTTAGCAATCTGAACAAAGAAAAACACCGCTGTTGTGCGGTGTCATTCAACATCAGTTGTATGTGCGGATTGGCAGTGTCAATTGCAGGATGGAATCATCTTCCGGATCGATGAGAATGAATGGTCTCATCGTTCCAACAAACTTGAACACGACCGTATCACCCTTCAGAGCCTTGGCTGCCTGCATGACATAGGCTGCAGAGAAACTGACATCCAGTGGTTCACCTTCAAACTTTGCGCCTTCAGAGATCAATGACTGCTGGAAGTCACCAATTTCCTGGCTGCGGTTGGAGAAGATGATATCTTCATCTGAACATTGCAGGCGGTTGATGGCCATGTTGTCATTCTTGATGAACATCGATCTGTCAAGAACACTGATCAATGCGGAACGTGGAATGGTTAATGTACATGTGAAAGAAGAAGGAATGAGTCTTTCTGTATCCGGGAAACCACCATCGAGAAGTCTTGACTGGAGGATGATGGAATCATTGTAGAATTGAATCTTTTTGTCATTGACGGCAATTCCAATTGTCTTGTTATTGGAAAGCAGAATACTTCTTGTTTCATTAAGGCTCTTGGAAGGAACGGTAATATTGAAAGAGGCATCACTTGTGAAAGGAATTGTCTTTCTTGCAAGGCGGTAAGAGTCTGTCGCAATGCAGAGCAGCTTGTTATCAGAAAGAACAAAGTTTACACCTTTGAGGACAGGTCTTGTATCTTTATCTGAAGTAGCGAAGACCGTTTCTTCAATCGCTTCACTCAATACATCCGCATCAAATTCGATGGATGTGGCTGGTTTGGAAAGATCGATGGAAGGATAATCATCCGTCTTGATACCATTGATACGGAACTGGGCATTATTACCTTTGAATAATGTCAATGCTCCATCAATGATTTCGACACTGATGTAATCAGAGTCAATCTTATGCACAATATCGAGGATATATTTGGCATCGATGACAATACCACCTGATTCAATAACAGATAGTTCAAGATCTTCTGTATTTTCATTAGAAAGTGTGTACTGGATTGTAATATCGCTGTCACTGCCAGTGATGATGAGTGAAGGTTCATCAGTCGCAATGATTTTGATACCTTTTAATGCAGAAATAGGATTGTTGGATGAAACAGCATGAGAAACACTGGATAATGCTTCGTACAGTCTTGATTTGGATACTTTGAAATTCATGAGGCCTCCGTTATATATTCTTTTTTCTTTTTGTTTATTACTATTAAGGCTGTGGAAAATGTGGAAAACTATCAATTTCCGCATAAACACGCAGTTA
This sequence comes from uncultured Erysipelotrichaceae bacterium, assembly GCA_949289855.1. GTDB lineage: Bacteria > Bacillota_I > Bacilli_A > Erysipelotrichales > Erysipelotrichaceae > Bulleidia. Next base: position 2,045 of record CASEPS010000062.1, on the reverse strand, counting down.
TTTTATCATTTTCAGCTGTGGACAGATAGTGGATAATTTGTGGAAAACTACATGCCAAGAGATTTTTCGATATCCCTGACAGCTGTAGCCATCGGTCCGTTCTTCTTGATTTCCTTTTCGATTTTAGTACAGGAAGAAATGATTGTGGAATGGTCTCTTCCGCCAAATTCATTACCAATCTTGCTATATTGCAAATCCAGCAGCTTGCGGCACAGGTAGATGGATATCTGCCTTGCATTGGAAATGAGCTTTGTGCGGGTCTTGGAAGTGATCTGCTGGTGGGTAAGACCATAATAGTCAGCTACTGCATTGATGATCTTCTTTGGTGAAAGACCAGTTTTATCAGACACCACGGCTTGTGACTTCAATGCTTCCATGATGGTATCAAAGCGGATGACACCACCATCTGGCTGGAACTGGATGGCATAGAACAATACCCTGTTCCATGCGCCTTCGAGATTTCTGACATTACCAGAGAAATTGGAAGCTATATAAGCAAGACCTTCCGGATCTACATCTTCAATACCATAGCCGTTCTGTTTTATCTTCATTTGCAGAATAGCAAGTGATGTTTCAAACTCTGGTGAATCGATACCTACAGACAAACCGCTGGAGAAACGGGAAATCAGTCTGTCTTCCAGCCCCCTGATCTCATTTGGCTGTCTGTCTGAAGCAATGATGATCTGTTTGCGGTTATTGATGAGTTCGTTATAGATGGTAAAGAAGATTTCATGTGACTTTTCTTTACCAGCCAGGAACTGTATATCATCAATGAGCAGAAGATCTACATTGTACATGTACTTCTTGAATTGCTCGATTTTGTTTTCACGAATGGCATTGACGACATTCTCCACAAATTTCAGCGATTCAGTGTAATACACGTTCTTGGATGGATCATTCGCAAGAACATAATTGGCAATAGCCATCAAAAGATGTGTTTTACCAAGTCCGGAATTACCGTAAATGAACAATGGATTGAAGAACTGACCAGGCTTTGCGGCACAGGCAAGTGCTGCTGACTGGCTTTCCCGGTTACAGTCACCAACAACGAAGTTTTTGAATGTCCTGTCACGCTGGATAGGCATGGACTGGAATTCCCGGATATCTTCTTCCTTAAGTTCTTTTTCTTCATCACTTGTAAAGAAATTCTTTAACTCCCCTTTGGCATAGATTTCTACCGTTGGCGGGATATCTGTTCCCATAACATCCGCAAAGGCATAACCGATATTCTGGTATTCCTGCTGGATGATCTGCTTGAAGATAATCGATGGGGCAACGATGATTACCTTATCCTGTGTCAATTCCTGAATGGAACACATTTTATAAAAGCTGTCGATAATCGGTGGTTCAATATTGCAGTTGGTCTGCAGATATTCCAGAACCTGGTTCCAAATTTCAGAAAGATATTGATCTTTATTCAGGCTCATAAATACTCCTTGTTACTGTGTGCACATGTATTGTAGACATTGAAACTATGAAATACTACATGAAAATTGTTGAAAACTTATTTTTCCACATATTAAAAGACATGTAAAATCCGCATAAATATCAACAAAAAAGCACTTTTCCACAAAATGCTCATTGTGGAAAAAATGTGGAAAGTTTATCCACAATGTGGATAAGTTGAAATTTTGTGGAAAAACAGAGGATCACACAATGTTTTCCACAAGTTATCAACATCAGAAAATGGCTTTATAATCGCAAAATATGAATTTTCCACACTTTTCAACATATGTGGAAAACTGCCGTTGTGGAGAGTGGGAAATCCTGTGGAAAACCTGACGATGTAAAGTTTTAATGAAAGAGTTTTCCACATCCTTTTTCTATATTATTCTACATAAATATGTACAATGTGGAAAAATAACTACATTGAACAAAGATGTCTTATGTGAACTACTCCGACTTATAGAAGTCGGAGCTTCCAGGAAGCTTTTGACTTCCCTTTAAGAAGTTTGATATTTAAGTTTCCACCTGTTGTCAGGCAATCCTTATTCTTACAGGCGTGTCCACTTCGCCTCTATTGTATAGAGCTGTTAAGCTCACAA
>CASEPS010000061.1 GCA_949289855.1 uncultured Erysipelotrichaceae bacterium | reverse complement strand
TCACCTTACTCACAACATGATCCAACACCTGTGGGGTAACCACTACCCCACGAGTTATGATCACTTCAAAGCTTCAACCCCAACTAATTTTGGAGCGCCCAAAAAATGCGGATGATCCGCATTTCTCATAGACCTTCAATGTGACGGTAGAGCGAATGTGCGATACCGTCTTCTTCATTGGAAAGGGTAACTTCATCTGCCATTGCCTTGACGGCATCTCTTGCATTGCCCATGGCTACACCAATACCGGCAAATTCCAGCATTGGAATATCATTCTCAGCATCACCGAAAGCAATACATTCTTCTGGTTTGATGCCAATCTTCGCCATGGCTTCTCTGAGGGCAGCACCCTTATCAATACCAAGGGATGTGTATTCATAATAGAAATTGGAAGTGAACATACAGGAAAGTGTATCCTTGAATGGTTCTCTCATTTCCTGCCAGTGTGCCTGCAGGTAATCGGAATCACCTGCGGTCAGAATCTTATTTACCGGGAAGTCGGTGAACTTCACAAGGTCTTCGCACTCCATGAGACGGTAGTTATTCATCCTCGATTCATATTGCACGACGTTGAACTCTCTGTCGCCATCTTTGACCATGCAGCGGTAGACATCTTCCACGACCATATATTCGCCATAGGTCACAATCGGAATGACATCAAACTTCTTCATATGTTCCAGAACTGCTGTGACAAGTTCAGGTTCCATCGTCACATCGACAAGTACTTCCTTGTTTTCACAATCGATTACACGGGCACCGTTGTAGCAGACAAAGAGACCATGGTGCATCCACATGTTCAAAAGATCACCATAATGGCTGAGACCTTTGGCAGGTCTTCCACTGGCAAGCACAAGGCGGATACCTCTGTCCTGGGCATTTTTTAATGCGGTAAGTGTTTCCGGTGTAATTTCTTTTTTACTGTTGGTGAGCGTACCATCAATATCAAGTAAAATTGCTTTAATTGCCATAATTCAGCTCCTCATTGTTCTAATGATACCATAAAGCCATCGGATTTCTTTTCTCTGATTGAACAAAAGGTTACAATAGGAATGAAATGACGGGGGGTAGTAACATGCTTATAGCGTTAATACTATTTATTATCATGTATGTGCTGCTATTGACCTTTTCCAATCAGCGGTGGCTTGTGTCGCTTGGCTTTGCGGCATTGTTTATCATTACCGGCATATTGCCATTCTTTAATGCCTTAGGTGCCATCAACTGGAATGTCATCATGATGCTTGCCGGAACGATGATAACCGTTGAATTGTTCAATGAAAGCAAAATGCCGGTGCGCATGGCAGAAGAACTGCTCAAAATCACACCAACCGTGCAATGGGCAGTTGTAGCACTGTCATTATTTGCAGGTGTCATTTCGGCATTCGTGGACAATGTCGCAACAGTACTCATGGTTGCACCAGTTGGCCTTGCGGTCGCAAGACAGCTCAAAACAAATCCGGTACCGGTCATCGTTGCAATTTCAGTTTCCAGCAACCTGCAGGGTGCCGCAACACTGGTCGGTGATACAACAAGTATATTGCTTGGTTCGTATGCCAACATGAGCTTCAATGACTTCTTCTGGTTCATGGGCAAACCTGGTATCACCTTTGCGGTAGAAGCAGGTGCACTGGCAACAATTCCGGTACTGTTGTATCTGTTCCGTCATGACAAAAACAGAATCTCCGGTTCCACAAGAACCATTGTCAAAGACCATGTGCCTTCAGTACTCATGGTTGGTACCATCGTCGCCCTCATCATCGCTTCCCAGTTCCCAGAAAGACCAGAACTGACAAACGGTATTATCTGTATGGTCTTTGCGATTGTCGGTGTGATATATGAAATGATCAAAAGACGTTCCAACAAAGTATTGGAAAGAGCCATCAAAGCAGTCGATTACCAGACATTGTTACTGTTATCCGGTTTGTTTATGGTTATTGAAGGCATTACCGAAGCTGGTGTCATCGATGCCATTGCGGATATGTTTGTCAACATCGGTGGCAGTTCCACATTACTGATGTATGTCATGATTGTTGTGGTATCCGTTGTGCTTTCTGCCTTCATCGATAACATTCCCTATGTTGCGACCATGTTGCCGGTCGTTGGTGGTATTGCTGAAATTCTTGGCGTAGAACCATACCTCTTCTATTATGGACTGCTCATTGGTGCTACCCTTGGTGGAAATATTACACCGGTTGGCGCTTCTGCCAACATTGCAGGTATTGGTATCCTGCATAAAGAAGGTTATGAAGTAAAGACAAAGGACTTTGTGAGAATTGGTGTACCTTTCACACTGATTGCGGCTTTGGCAGGTGCACTTGTGATCTATCTCATTTGGGCTTAACAAATTTAATTATTTTCTTATAATAGGTTTTGCGGTTTTTCCGCCGTCAGTAGCGGCTACCTGACGTAACCTAAAATAAGGAGATTTACACATGAACAAAACAAAGATGAGCACGTTTGTCCGTGTTGCCATGATTGCGGCAATTTACACGGTCGTATCGCTTGTTCTCGCACCATTTTCCTTTGGCAATATCCAGGTGAGAATTGCTGAAGCATTGACCATTCTGCCAATCTTGTACAAACCTTCCATCTATGGTGTCACCCTTGGCTGTTTTCTGACAAACCTGCTGGGTGCCATGCTTGGTGTCAATCCGACAGGACTGATTGATGCTGTGGTTGGTACGCTCGCAACATTCCTTGCGGCAGAATGTACCTGGGCATTGAAAGACAAAAAAGTAAAAGGTATTCCGGTATGGAGTATTCTTATGCCGGTACTCTTCAACTTCTTCTTTGTCGGTACAGAACTTGCGGTGTTGTTCTTTGAAGGTAACCTGTTCCTAGGTATTCTCATCATGGGAACAGAAGTTGCGATTGGAGAACTCGTCTCTGTAATCGTTGGCTATCTGCTTGTTCAAGCAATGGCAAAACGGCATATATTTGACTGAATTTGATGAACAACTGTAAAAGCCGTAGCAGTTGTTCTTTTTTGATAAGTAAAACTGATGTATGTAATCAGAAATGTGAATTGTTTTAAATAGTTCTGCTTCTTAGAATGAAAATGTAAACAGAAAACAGGAAAGGAGAACGACATGAACGATTTCACATTTCAAAATACAACAAAGGTGTATTTCGGCAAAACCAGTTACAACACCTCTATGAAGAAGTACTGCACTATGGTGACAAGGTATTGTTTGTGTATGGTGGAAGTTCCATCAAACGTTCAGGTCTCTATGACCGTGTCATGGATGAGCTAAAAACGAACAATATTACAGTTTATGAACTTGGAGGTGTTGAACCAAACCCACGCCATACAACTGTAAACAAAGGTGCTGCCATTTGTAAGGAACAGGGTGCACTCACCGGTAAATATGATACCGCGCATCCACTTCCTGCAGGCAGCCAGAGAGGTAATACTTATAATCCGATTCTGCCGCAGCTTGAAAAGCTGATTGCTGCAATGCGCAACATAGGTAAAAAACATGACGCAAATGTCTCACAGGTTGCGATGGCATGGACCATTGCGAAAGGAACACGCCCGATTATCGGTGTGACAAAACCAGAACATGTACGCGATGCCGCAAAAGTGAAGGACATTGTGCTGACAGATGACGAAATGAAACAGCTGGAAGAACTCGCTTATGCTGCAAAGCAGACACAAGAGGTTCCTGGGAAAACCCAATGATATGAAAATGAAGAAGACAGTTGTTATTGCCGGGGCTGGAGTTGGGCTTGGCAATCATATAGCAGAGAAATTTGGAATGATGGGATATCACATCATCCTTCTTGCAAGACGTAAGGACGCTTTGCAGCAATATAAGAAAGAACTCGAAGAAAAAGGTATTGCATGTGCATGGTATGCGATGGATGTTTCCGACCAGCAGGATGTAGAAAAGACGTTTGAAATGATCAGGCATGACTATGGTACACCAGATGTTCTTGTTTACAACGTTGGTGTAACAACAGCAGACAAAGATACAACGATTGATGCGGATGTTCTTGTTAAAAGATATAAAACAGATGTCATTGGTGCCTACAACTGCATACAGCATATTGTTACAGATGACTTTGCATCAAAGCAGGGAACCATTCTTGTGACAGGTGGTGGTGTAGCACTGCATCCGGAATATACCTTCCTTCCCCTTTCCATGGACAAAGCTGCATTGCGGGCAATGGTATATGCAATGTTTCCGGTATTGCAGGAAAAAGGCATATACATTGGTCTTGTTACAATTTGTGGTGGTATTAAAAAAGGTACGCACACTGATCCGGCATTGATTGCGGACAAATTTGCAGAAATGTGTGAGAAACGCGACACTGTCGAAACAATTTATCAATGAGGAGGCAATACTATGGCAGTAAAGCAGACAGCAGGACGCCGTGACCTGGGAGATTTCGCTCCTAAATTTGCGGAACTGAATGATGATGTGCTTTTTGGTGAAGTCTGGAGCAGAGAGGATAAGCTATCACTCCGTGATCGCTCTGTTGTAACGGTTGTGTCCCTGATGGCACAGGGACTTGTGGATTCGTCTTTCCGCTATCATCTTGAAACAGCAAAGCAGAATGGTATTACAAAAGAAGAACGTGCTGACATTCTGACCCATGCCGCATTTTATGCCGGCTGGCCGAAAGGCTGGGCAGCCTTCCGTATGGCAAAAGAAGTCTGGACAGAGGATGAAACGGAAGAAATCCATGGAGGCATGTTTGGTCTTGGCGAAACAAATGATGCCTATGCACAATACTTTATCGGTCAGAGCTATCTGAAGAGACTTACCTCAACTGGTGTGCCCATTGTCAATGTAACATTTGAACCAGGCTGCAGAAATAACTGGCATGTTCATCAGGCAAAAGCTGGTGGCGGGCAGATATTGCTCTGTACAGATGGCAGAGGATGGTACCAGGAATGGGGGAAAGAACCACAGGAACTGCATGCAGGAGATGTGGTAGAAATTCCCTCTGGTGTCAAACACTGGCATGGTGCCGCAAAAGACAGCTGGTTCTCCCACCTGGCCATTGAAGTGCCAGGTGTGGAAACAGCCAATGAATGGCTGGAACCGGTCGGTGATGAAGAATATAACAAATTGAAATAAGCACAGGAAAGCAAAGAAGACATGGGGATCATGTCTTCTTTTCGTTGTTAGTTATACGTTCCACCTTCAATGTTGAAATATTCCTCAAATGTGAGATTTGGATCAATATTGTGCATGGCTGTTGCGGTTTCTATGCCAACATAGCGGTAATGCCATGGTTCATACGAATAACCGGTGATGTCTTCTTTGCCTTCAGGGTAACGCAATATCCAACCAAAGCGGTAGGCATTATTGTAGAGCCATTGGCCTTGTGGTGTGTTGAAGAAAGTTTCATCGAGGAATGTACCATCATCTGGTGCCTTGATATCAGCCGCAAGACCTGTCTGGTGTTCGGAATAACCGGGCCTTGAAGAAATGGAATCCGCATATGCCTGGCCGCTTTGTGAAACATACATGTTATAGAGATTTGTCTGGTATGTCTGGTCACGGAATCCTGATCCAAGCACTAATGCCACTCCATCTGCCTCTGCAGCCTGAAACATGGTAACCATGGAATCTGCTGCTTCTTTTCGCAGAGTTGTATCCCCATGGGTCTGTGTCACATTGACATAGACAAGATCTGCAGGCTGGTAGTTATCTGGCAGGGGATGTTTCTTGTTGGCACAGAACAGAATGGAATTGACATCGTATAATTCAGGATGTTCTTCTTCCTGCTCCTGAGTATCAGGAGTAGTTGTAACAATGGGTGTAGCTGTAGATGGTGCTTTTGTTTCTTCTGCTGGTTTTGCCGGGAAAAGAAGATGAAAAAGCAGGGAGGATCCGTAGAATAATGCGGCGATCATTGCCGCAAGTATTACAAGAAGTGCAATGAGGCGGTCTACGCGAAGCTGCTTCTTATGCCTTCTTCTCTTTTTTTTGTTGCTCATGAGATTATTCTAACACGTGGGTCAATATAGTTGTATCTGCCTTGAACATGGTATAATTGTGCAATGAAAAACGGATTATTTATTACATTTGAAGGACCAGATGGGTCTGGAAAGACAACTGTGAGTACGGCAGTTGTGGAAAAACTGAAAAAAGATGGATATGCAGTGCTCTATACGAGAGAGCCTGGAGGCAGTAAGATTGCGGAAGAAATCCGCAATGTGATACTCGATCCTGAAAATACAGAGATGGATGCCCGCACAGAAGCACTTCTGTATGCCGCAAGCCGCCGTCAGCATCTTGTTGAAATTGTACTGCCGGCAATAGAGAAAGGTATTACGGTAATCAGTGACCGCTTTGTGGATTCTTCTCTTGCTTACCAGGGAGAAGGTAGAGAGATTGGGATGGATGAAGTATTTGCCATCAATAACTTCGCAATTGAAAACCGGATGCCGGACAAGACGATATTTCTCAATGTTTCAGCAGAAACTGGTCTTTCCCGGATAGGTTCAAGGGCCTTCCTTGACCGCCTTGACCAGGAAGGACTTGACTTCCATACCCGTGTCTATGATGGCTACCAGAAAGTGATTGAACGCTACAGGGACCGTATGATCATCATCGATGCGGAAAGAAGTGCAGAAGAAGTCATACAGTCTGCCTATATGGCAGTAAAGGAACTGTTAGATGCTTAAGGAGCGGTTGAAAGAAGAACAGCCGCTTGTCTATGAAGCTTTGTCCACAGCTTTGTCAAATGGTACACTTTCTCATGCCCTTCTTTTTGCAGGGCCAGATGTGACCTGTAAAAAGGAAGCAGCTATACTGCTCGCGATGAGTCTCTTGTGTGAAAACAGGGAAGATGGCTTTGCCTGTGAAACATGTAATACATGCCGCAGAGTAAAAGAAAATGGCCACATGGACTTTGTGTTGCTTGATGGCACACAACGTTCCATATCCAAAGATGATGCGGATGCTTTACAGGAAAAGTTCAGTAAGACAAGTGGAGAAGCAGGTACAGGACAACGTGTTGCGGTGATATTGAATGCAGGTAACAGTTCATTATCCGCAATGAATTCCCTGCTCAAGTTTCTCGAAGAACCAGGAGCTGGTATAACAGTTATCCTGACGGTGGATAACATCTCCGAGATTCTGCCAACCATTGTCTCACGCTGTACAGTATTGCATTTTGTGCGGCCAAAAGAAGACTATCTTCTGCAGAAAGCAAGGGACAATGGCATTGGGGAAGAAGACGCATGGTTTATCTCACACCTGTCGTATGGGGAAGATGCTCTGGAGTTTGTAAAGAGCGATGTGTATACCCATGCAGTGGCAATGCTCAAACAGATGTTAAACCGCAATGGACCGCGCAGTGAATGGCTTGTGGACTATGACATCAGCTATAAGCTATCTGAGAAGGATAGCAATCTGCAGATGATCAGAACCTTTCTGGATCTGATGGATCTGTATTGCCATGATGTCATTCTCAAAAGTAACCAGGGACCTGCCTGGTACCGGGAAACAATGCGAGAGACAACACTGACCAATGATGTTCTGGCAAAGCTCATCATTACCATACAGAGACAAAAAGAATTGTGTACAAGATTCAATGACCAGAATCTTCTGACCGCACAGATATATCAGAAACTGGAGGAATTCTTTCATGACGTTAAATAAAGAAACAGAACAGACAGAAGTTGTCGAAACACCTGTCTTTACCTATACCGTACCAGTCCGCTTTGAAACAGCAGGCAGACCATATTCCTTTGGTACAGAAGACAGTACGATCGCCAAAGGGGAGTATGTTGTGGTAGAAACACAGCAGGGTATAGAACTTGGCATATGTGAAGGTGGTGCCCTTGAAATTGCAAGGTATGGACTGCGTATGCCGACAAAGCCGATTCTGCGTGTTGCGACAGAATATGACAAGAAGATGTATGAGGCAAACAAAAAGGAAAATGACAAGGCGTTTGAAATCTGCCAGCATGAAATCAAAGAACTTGGCCTTTCCATGAACCTGCTCAGTGCCCAGTATACATTGGACCGTGCAAAGATACTCTTCATCTATCTTTCTGAAACAAGAGTAGACTTCCGTGAGCTGTTAAAACATCTTGGGGCCAAGCTGCACTGCCGCATTGAACTGCGACAGATCGGTGAACGCGACAAGGCAAGAATGGTTGGTGGCATTGGCATGTGTGGCATGGAGTGTTGCTGTAGAAGGTTCAAATCCAGATTTGATGTCATTTCCATCAATATGGCCAAGACACAGCTGCTCGCTTTGAACATAGACAAACTTTCCGGTATGTGTGGAAAACTCCTCTGCTGCCTCAGCTATGAAAATGAGGACTACAAGGAAATGACACAGGACCTGCCAAAGATGGGTTCACAGGTTGAATATGAAGGTGAGATTTACCGGATTACGAACATGAATGTCATGTCCAATGAGGCAAAGCTCGAAAACAGGGAAAATGCATTGTTTATTACATTGGATGAATTGCGTACAAAGGCAATTCCCCGCAAAGGTGTGGTCATGCAGAAAAAGAAGGAAGATGGCATAAAGCCTGTGCGCAAGACAGTCATTCATGCCAACCACACAGCACCTGTTGAAAAGGAAGAAAAGCCTGTTTCAAACAAGACAGAGGTGCGCACATTCTCAAGACGAAAAGACGAATCGCATAAACCACACCACGAACAGCGCAACACAAAACCGGTAAACAGACGGCCACAGCACAATGAACGTGCACGTCATGATAGTGCAAAGACAGAAACACGCAATATTACGGTACGTACATTCTCCCGGAAGAAGAAAGAAACGGACGCACAATGATACAAAGACAGAAATCATTTGAAGAAGGTGGTCCTGTTCTCTACCTTGTGCCAACTCCTGTAGGCAATCTCAATGAGATGACTCCAAGGGCAGTGGAAGTGCTGAACAGTGTGGATGTGATTGCCTGTGAAGATACAAGGAATAGCGGACAGCTGTTGAAACACTTTGGTATTCATAAAAGGCTGATTGCCTGTCAGAACTTTAATGAAGAATCCAGTGCCAATGGCATTGTGAAGTTATTGGAAGAAGGCAACAATGTTGCCCTCATCTCTGATGCCGGTTATCCATTGATCAGTGACCCGGGACAGCGTGTTGTCTTTGATGTCACAGAAGCAGGGTACCGTGTCATTCCACTATCGGGATGCAGTGCATTTCTCAATGCGCTTGTCGCATCAGGACTTGTCGTACAGCCATTTATCTTCATCGGTTTTCTTCCTTCTTCAGAAAATGACAGAAAGAAGAAACTGGTGGAATATGCACACTATCCAATGACCCTTGTATTCTATGAAGCACCACATCGCATTGCAAAGACATTGCGGGATATGCAGGAAGTGCTAGGGGACAGACGGTGTGTCATCGCAAGAGAACTGACCAAGTTACATGAGGAATTTCTCAGAGGTACCATTTCACAACTGCTGGAAGCAGCGGATGATCTTAAAGGAGAAATGGTCATTGTTATGGAAGGCTGTTCACAAGAGAAAGAAACATATGCCGATGAGACATTGGTGAAGATGGTTGAAGAAGCTGTGCAATCCGGCATCAGCCGTTCCAAGGCAGTAAAGGATGTTGCCAATAAGACTGGTGTATCAAAAAACAGGATTTATGCCCTTGTCCATGGCGGATAGTGTTGGGAAAACGGCTTTGACGATGTATGATAAGAGCGAAGCGGAAAGGAAATTGAACGATGAGCGCTATATTTGAAGATCCAGGACTTGCCAAAATCTTTGCGATGGTACTGCTTGCCATCATTGGTGTTCTGGTTATTGCAGTGATTATACTTGCCTTTAAAAAGAATCAGATTATTTATGTAGAAAAGGAAGTGCCTGTGGAAAATCCTTCCACACGTCCAGTACAGCCAAAACCAGAAGATAATCTCGATGACTTTTCTCTTACAGCAGATGAAATCATTCCTCCGGTTGTTTCATCAACTGAAACAGAACCGGTACCTATGCCGGATCTGCCTTCGATGCATGAAGAAAGAAAACCACTGGAAGAACCAAAAACAGGAATTACCGGTATATCTGTTTCCGTAACCGTTGGCAACAATACGGTAGATACTGTTGTCCGTGACTTCCCATGTCTTTTGGGCCGGGAAGCAAGTTCCTGTGACATTGTTATTTCAGAACCAGCTGTTTCAAGAAGACATGCACGGTTTGTTTTGGAAGATGGGACTGCCTATATTGAAGATGTCTCAGAACATAATGGAACATACCTAAATGATACAAAGCTTCCACCTCTTGGCAGGGCAAAGATCCATGAAGGAGATATTATCACCCTTGGCAGGGCAAGCATTGTGATCAATGCATTTGAACAATAAAACAAACAGACCTGGCAATTGCCGGGTTTTTCAATAGAAAGGGAGATTAACAAATGAAAACATGTAAAACGTGTGGCAGAGAAATAGATGAAAAGGCTAAGTTCTGCCCATATTGTGGTACTTCACAAGAAGAAATGAAAACAGAGGAAGTTACAGAGACAAAGGCAGAACCATCACTTGAAGAAAAGGCAGATAAGGTGGTCAATACCATTGCGGACAATGGAAAGAAAATACTGGATTCTACCATTGGAGATACTAAGGTTGCCCAGGATGAGGTGCTTGCCTTTATCCTGAACCCGGCAGCCAAAAGCCACATGAATCCGTTTATCGGAATCGTGGTCATCATCCTTGCTGTATTTGCCAATACATTGTTGTTATATGCCTTGTTGTATGGACTTCTGGACACATTGCTGGCACCAGTTTTCAGTATGTTTGGAAGTTATGATACCGGACTGATATTGGAAAACGCAGGATTTGGTATCTTTTCCTTTACCGGTGGAGGTATCATCCTGACTATTGTCGCCTTCCTGTTTCTGTTTGGTACAACCGCTTTGGAAGACTACCAGAAAAATGGAATACAGGGTACATTTGGTACAGCAGCCGGCACATTCCTGATGCCAACCCTGATGACACTTCTTTCTGCAATATTGTTCTTTATCAACTTCATCGCAGGTATAGCCATCTTCATCATCGTCATGAACCTGTATGTTGTCATCCTGCTTTCCCGTCTGAAGAAATATGAACTGACCTATGTCAAAGTCATTGTCGTCACCCTGTTTGTGCTCATCTTCCTGTTCTTTGTATTTAATGGCATGTCACTTGGTTCATTCCTGCCAGCATAATGAAAATCACAATACAGCAGGGAGAACAATTCCCGGTCCTCTGGATCGGGGACGATGAGACAAAGGTGGATGGTCTTGTATATCAGGCAGGTGACATCGACTGGAACAGGGATCTTTCACCATGGTACAGTGAGAAGGTCTTCAAACAGGGAGAAGACTTTGCCGGTAAGGCGGATGACTTTCTCGAAGCTTTGTTAAAACAGGACCTGCCTGAAAAGATGATCATTTCCGGCTATTCTCTTGCCGGGTTGTTTGCTTTGTACAGCTGTACAAAGACAGACCGGTTCATCGGCTGTGTCAGTGCTTCCTCATCCTTATGGTATCCGCACTTCATAGACTATCTCAAGGTACATCCATTGCAATGTCAGGCTGTTTACTTCTCCCTTGGTGACAAAGAGAAAAACAGCCGCAATCCAATATTGAATACGGTTGAAGAAAAGACAAAAGAAGTCTATGACATGGTAAAAGAACAAAGAAAAGCAGTCTTTGTGCTGAACAAGGGCAACCATTTCACCAATACCACTGAACGGGTAGAGAATGGCATTACCTGGGTAAGAGATAATATACATTGACAGATGATGTATCAGATATTATTATGTAGTCAGGAGGAACAGTATGAGTACAATTGGATCCGATCTTCTTCGTGGAAATACCGACACGATTCTGTTGCGCTTCCTTTGTGAAGGTGACAGCTATGGCTATGCCATCAACCGCCGCATAACTGAGCTGACAGGGGGAAAATACCAGCTCAATGAAGCAACCCTCTATACGTCTTTCAAGCGTCTTCAGAAAGCAGGCTATATCCGCTCTTACTGGGGAGATGAAGACCATGGCGCAAGGCGCAGGTATTATGCAATTACCGAGGAAGGCAGAGCGGCATATAAGCGAAACCTTGAAGAATTTACGGATGCTTTGGAAATGCTGGAGAAATTGATGAAATGATGGAAGAGGTACGTGAATATATTGATATTGTATTTGATCAATATGAGATGACAGATGAAATCAAGGCATTGCGTGATGAAATCGTCATGGATGCGGAAGAACACTATCGTGACTGCCTTGCCAAAGGCATGAGTGAAAAAGAAGCTGCACAGACGGTCAAACAATCATTAGGTGATCTTGGTGCCATGTTACGGGAAATCGGGGCAGAGAAGATTGAACGCATCGATGATGCGGCAGAGTCTTTCTATAATGCTTCGAAAACATTGCGCAATGCATTGGGCAGACTATTCCGCAACAAGCCAGCGCAGACAACAAACCATGTATTTCACGA
>CASEPS010000060.1 GCA_949289855.1 uncultured Erysipelotrichaceae bacterium | reverse complement strand
ACGTTTCTGGATATCAGAAAGAAAAGCAGGAAGACCAAGCTCAAGGTAAATATATTTGAGGGCAAAATAGCCGACATTCAGTAAATTGTTTCCGGAAAGAAGAGGAGCGTTCATGTCAATGCGGACGGTCTGGAAAGCTTCTTCCTTTTTATCTTGGTTCATCTTTACAACAAGTTGTTCATAATAGGCAAGGTCATGACCAGTCTGGTCGAGATAGCCGATAGTCATAATACTTCTCTTTGCCTGTCTGCCGTCAGAGTTACGGTAGCTTTCAAGGACGGCAAGGTATAGGCGTCCATTTTTATTGATCTTGGAAAGGTACATAAGCAGAGATCCTCCGGATCAATTATACCATACATATCCACAAATATCTACATAAAAAAGTAAAATTGTTGACATGAAAAATCCCCTTGGATAAAGGGGATCTGAACATTGTTAGATTTGTTTAACCTCTAAACTCGGGTACACTGCCAGATAATAAAGCAGATTATGATGGTATGTTCGATAATGTAAAGAGTTCTGTTCTCTATGCCATTGAAAATGGTACTGTCAATGATGTGATTGGAAAGAATTTCGATCTTGTTTCACTTGATACACTTTCATTGACAGTTGGAGAACAGGTATTTACACCAACTGTTTCTGGAAACACAGCAAACTTTGGTACGCCGGATGAGAATGGTGTCTATCCATATTCTGTAACATATACAAGAACAACAGATGCTAATGGAGATGAAGTGGATGAATTTTTCGATTGGCAGATTAATACACCTGTTGAAAAGTCAAATCCAATTAGTCTCAGTTATACATTGCATCTGGTGAACCGTGAAGATGTCACAGGAGATTATACAGTTCCAACAAATGAAAGTGCTGAACTTACATATAGATCAACAGATACTAAAGAAGAAAAAGGACCGTTAGTCTTCCCGGCCCCACAGGTGACATATCATGTTGCTTCCATTCAGCCTGCTGATATGACCATCTATATGGGTGGTACAAATGGCTATGAAGGTGTTATGAGTGATACTGGTGTTGAAACTGAGAATTCTCTTCCAGAACCAGGATACTACCTCACTCTTCCGGATGCGGTTAATGATGCATTAGGACAGATAGTTTCTAGTGGCGAACCAGTAAATCTTTCTGATTATGTAAACATTACGGGAAAAGACAGTGAAGGAAATATTTTCACATGGACACTCGAACAGTATGGTGCTACATATTCAGCAGCATATAATAAATTCATTTACCGCATTGTTCCTGCAGAAGGTACCATGCCAGTAAGGCTCATGTTCCAGGATGAAGCTGGAAATTTGTATGATAGCGATACTTTCAATCCTGCTGAGGAAGGCGCTTTGAATCATCAGTATCAGATGCGCATCTATTCTGGTCTTACTGCTGAAGATCTTGTAGAAATTACAGTATCCGTTCCAAATGGTAGTTCTTATGCATGTACGTTGAAAACACAACCTGGAGCGTTGAATATCCGTTATGTGACTGGTGATCAGAATAGTGTTGTAACTCCATCTTACACAAGCGTAGAAGAAGCTTCACAAGCGGATGATCCTTCACAGACTGCATTGAAGAAAGCATATGTTATTGCTGATGAAGATACACAGTTCTTCATCAATGACAGTCAGGTGGATGTGACAGATGAAGCTGCTGTTTCTCTGCTGTTTGATGACATTGTCTCTTCTGATACTACAGAAGGTGCTGGAAACTACAGAGATGTTCTGGTCAATAAAGCATTAGAGCAGCTAAATCTTTCTGCAGAAACAACAATAAACACGCAGGAAAAGTATCTGGATCTTGTGGATGCCAACAATGGTAATGTCTGGCTGACACCTGGCAAGGATGTCACTGTATATTGGCCATATCCTGAAAATACGAATGCTTCTACAAAATTCTACCTTGTTCACTTCAAAGGACTTGATCGTGAAATGAACATGGATTCCATTGAAACAGAAATTGCTAATGCTGAAGTTGAGGTCTTACCTGTAACTACAGATGAATATGGTGTGTCTTTTACGATAGATAGTTTCTCTCCATATGTACTTGTATGGGCAGAAGAACCTTCAGATACTCCAGTAAAGCCTGTTGAACCAGATACAGGTGTTATTGAAACAGGTGTATGGACAAATCCTGTTCCATTTGCAGTGACATTTACTGCTTCAATGGCTGCAGTTCTCGCAATTCTTTATAGAAGATTGCATTAAAACTGGCTAAAACAGTACACGCAACTGTTTTAGATAAGACAGTATCCCCACATACTGTCAGGATTACCTGGCTATGTCCCCCATACATAGCCGGGTTTTTTGCGACTAATAATTCTCATGCCCGCATGTTCTCCGGCATTTTACACAATTGAAATAAAACTGGATATTATTTAACACTACTCACATATTTGCGCGCATTTGGATTTAATGATTGGGTGTTAGAGTTTCATGTGTCAAATAGACGGGAAGGAAAATACGCATGAAAAATGTATCCAATGACAGAGTGCACTCTGTCCGGGTGAAACTGCATCGTGCAGCAGCTGGTGGTATCAGTCTTCTGCTTGCGGCAAGTGCAATTTCTCCCACTTCCCTGCAGGTCTTTGCGCAAGATGGACCAGTGCAGGTTGCTTCACCGCTTCTCATTACAGAACTCGTTCCAAACACAGAGAATGTTGATGGCAATGATGCCTATGAGTATTGTGAACTATACAATACTTCAAGTACACCACTGTCCATGGACCAGTATGTGTTACGTTATGACAATGGCAGCAGCGTAAATGTCTGGACATTGCCTGCAGGTACTACCATTCCTGCAAATGGTGTTCTTATTGTGCGTGCGCACAATGATGTGACAGATGCCATTACAGAAGAACAGTTCAGGGAGACAGTTGGACTTTCTGCAGATGTACCGGTTGCCTATGTCAATGAAGTGACAGGTGGCTTTGCCAATTCTGGTGAACGTTCCTTTGCCATTGATGTCAAAGCAACAGGACAGAGAATTGCCTCTGTAACCTACAACGGTAATGGTAATGGTGGCAGTGTTGGTGAAGATGTGGCAATTACCTTTGGTTATACAGCTGGTTCTGTAGAACAGCCGGTTGTTTCTTATGAAGGCACTATGACACCTGGTGTCGTTGATGCAGAGATGACATATACTGTTCCAACCGGTGGTACTGCAAGTATCAGTGGCGGTGTATCAGTGACAGAAGGCAGTCCATATACATTTACTGTCAATGTGGAAAACATGGGTGTTGTGGTTACTGCCAATGCATTGATGAATGGTAAGAGTTATCCACTGGAGTATGTGGATGGAACGTTTGCTTGTGAAATTCCGGCTGCTGATTTTGCTGATCTTTCCACATTTGATGTCAGTGCAGTATTGTCTGATGGTGTGAATACTGTTCAGACAAATCCATTGACAGTTACAGTGAATGCTGGTGATCCATCACCTGTAGAAATAGAACTTTCCAGTCCACTTCAGATTACAGAAGTTGTTCCAAATACAGCAAATGAAGGTACTGGCAGTGATGTCTATGAGTACTTTGAACTGTACAACAGTTCAACAATGAATGTGTCTTTGGATAATTATCATTTCCTCTATGATAATGGTTCCTCTGTTACAGAGTGGAAACTGAATGAAACAGGCAGTGTGCTTGAAGCTGGTAAGACAGCACTTGTCTGGATTAGAAATGATGGCGTTATTTCCAATAACTATACAACTGATCAATTCAGGGCAGAATATGGCATTGGCGAAGATGTCATGGTTCTTTCTGTAAACAGTGGTGGTTTCTCTAATTCCGGCACAAGAAGAATGAACCTTGCGACAGCGACAAATGAAACATTGTATACGGTGGAATATACAGCAGGTAATTCTTCTGATGGTTCAATTGGTGAAGGTGAATCCATCGCCTTTGTGTATGATGGCGATGTCATTTCAGCAACATATGATGGTACAGTGACGCCTGGTTGTGTTGCGGAAGGCAGTGTTGCTGGTAACTATACAATTCCTTCTGTTGTTGCGGAACCTGCAGTGGGTGTAAATGCCCCGGCGGAAATAACAGAAGAAAGCCCATGGACAGTTACGATTGCTGATAACAACCTTTCCGGGAAAATCCTTTCGGCAGTGATGACAATCACCGCAGGTGAAACAACACTGACAAAGGAAATGACTGTTGTGGATGGTGTTATAACAGGTACAGTTGACTACAATGAAGTCAGGGATGTGGAACAGTTCTTCTACAACATTGCTGTAACTGATGGTGTTAACACAGCAACTGCTGGTGGAAGTGTTGCGGTTGGTACAGCTGCACAGGTTGATGCGTCAAAGGCACCAGCTCTTGTGATTACAGAAATCATGCCGGATACATCAAATGTTGGTGGTTCTGATGGATATGAGTTCATTGAACTCTATAACAATTCCAACCGTGACATCGATCTCAAGGATTACAAGTTGTACTACAACTATCCGGATAATGGTGATGATAGTGATGTCATCTGGTGGGAAACAAATGAGTCCAAAGTGCTCAAGGCTGGAGATACACTTGTCTTCTGGGTGAAGAACGGACCAAATGATGCATTGACACTGGATGATTTCAATGCCCAGTTTGGTACAAGTCTTGATAGTGAACATCTGATTGAGATTTCTTCTGCTGGTATGGCAAATGGCAGCGCAAGAGGCCTCAAGATTGCAAGTAATGTCAAAGATGTCATCGATTATGTGACATACAACATGAATGGTGCGGATAATACAAGTTCTTCTGCATCAATCCGCTACCAGAATACTTACCAGAATGGTGGATTTGTAACAGGACTTGTCAGTGATGATGCTGCACCGAATCCTGGCACGGTGGAAGATAGTGAAAAGCCTGCATACCAGGCTGTACTTCCGGAGACGGTAAGTGCACCAGTGCTGACTGACCGTACAGAAGGCAGTTTCAATAATGCATTGGAAACATTTGACTTCACTGTAGAAGCAGTTTCAAATGAATCAACCATTAAGACTGTCCGCCTCTATCTCAAGGACAACAATACAGCTGACTATGAAGTGTTCAACCTGTTGAGAACAGGTGGTGATACTTTTACAAGAGAACTTGCTGGAATTGATCTTTTGAACAAGAGGTCCTATACGTACTACTTTGAAGTCAGTGATGGTTACAATACCGTAAGAACAGAAGAAAAGACAATTCTGAATACGGATGTACCGGCAGAGGGTGACCGTGTCAATGTGACAGATGGTCAATATGCAAAGGGTGCCCTGACTCTGATTGGTACAGGTGATAACCTTGAGGTCGATGGAACAGATTATACTAGTGTGGCGACAAAGTCTGTCTTTGAGGATGCGACCATTGCCTTTGATGCAAGCCAGACAGATGTGTTCTTCAAGAATGCTGTGGCATGTGGGGATGATGTCATCGGTGTGTTCAATGAAGGTACGTATGCAACATGGAGAACCTATGCATATCCGGTTGATGAGAAGTACATCAATAGTGAAACAGGTGAAATTACCCTGGCATTCCATGCCGGCAACAAGGCAAACAACCTTGAACACAATGTGGAAAACAATGATGACTTTGTTCTGAAAAACATCCGTCTTGTTCTTCCGGATGGTGTGACATTAAGACCAGTTTCCTATAAAGGAATTACCGGTATTGGTGCAGTAGAACATACGACAGATAACTGGAAGCCTGATTTTGAGAATGCAGTTGAAATCGGTGGTATCACTTCTGAAACAGAAATCAATATGGGTGATGGCACAAGTAAGACTGAAATCCTCTATGTCACATTCCAGGCAGAAAAGACAAGTCTTGATGCATTGCGGTATGTGTTGGATACAACAACAATGTCAGATGGTGAACATACTGTAACGAGCGGACAGGCAACAGCGAAATTTATTGTTGATAATACAGCACCTGTGATAACTTCTGCCATTGAAGAAGGTGCCGCTTACTTTGAATATCCAGTTGATGTAACAGTAACAGATGCGGTCGCTGCTGAAGGTGTGAACCAGGAAGTTTACCTTGATGGTGAGTTGATAACCCTTCCTTATACAGTCAGCTATGAACAGGATGGTGCAGGTGCGCATACTCTTACTGTAAGGGCAATTGACCCGGCTGGTAATGTGGCAGAAGAAACATGGAACTTCTCCATTAATGAAAAGAATGCGGAAGTGAATGGTATGGAACCAGGAGATGGAAGTGTTGTGCATGAAGATCCTACGCTTTCTGTCACAGCGACAGATCCAAACAGATTGGATATGAATGTGCGTTTCCTTGCTGGTGAAAGACTGACACTGGAAGATGGCATTACCGCATCAAATGGTGTTTCCAATACAAGTGGTACCGTGAATCCTGTAGCTGGTGCTGCTGAGGGTGATGGTTTCCCATATGAAGTATTTGAAATCACAGTTCCGGACAATATTGGTAATGCGACAAGCATTGAAGCTGTCTGGAGTGGTACAGCCAACAATGCCAAGACAAAGATGTATGTCTATAACACGGTGACTGCTGCGTATGAAGAAGTAGAAACAGAGCAAGGTATTGATGGCGAACAGATGACATTGACTTCTGACATTGATCTTGCAAATCATGTGACTGATGGCAAAGTCAGCGTCATGGTACAAAATGGTGAAGGGTATACACCTGCACAATATGCACCGGGTGAAAAAGGTGAAAATGCAACATACAATGAAAATGATACACCACGTGAGCAGTATGACTTCACCTTTGCAGTAGAATCTGATACCCAGTACTACAATGAAGACTATGATGGTAATCCGGATCAGGATGTTGATGGTGTGTATCAGTATCAGCTGGATATCCATAACTGGATAATCAATAACCGTGAGAGAATGAACATCCAGTACATGTTCCATGATGGTGACATCATTGATGATGAGCCATTGATTCCGGAATGGGAGAATGCGGATGCTGCATATAAGATGCTGGATGAAGCGGGTATGCCATATGGTGTGCTTGCTGGTAACCACGATGTAGGTCATCTCTCTGGTGACTATACAAACTTCTCCAAATACTTTGGCGCAAGCCGCTATGAGAATAACCCATGGTATGGTGAAAGCTATAAAGACAACCGCGGTCATTATGATCTGATTACAGTGGATGGTATTGACTTCATCATGATCTACATGGGCTGGGGTGTTGGTGATGAAGAGATTGCCTGGATGAATGATGTGCTTGCACAATATCCGGAGCGTAAAGCGATTCTCAACTTCCATGAATATCTACTCGCAAGTGGTGGTATGGGTGAAGAACCACAGAGAATTCACGATGAAGTGGTTGTACCAAATCCAAATGTTGTCATGGTACTCTCTGGTCATTACCACAATGCACAGACAGTGACAGAAGCATTTGATGATAATGGTGATGGTGTAACAGACAGAACCGTTTACCAGATGTTGTTTGACTACCAGGGTCTTGCCCAGGGTGGTATGGGTTACATGAGACTGATGCATTTCGACCATGATAACGAACAGATCACCATTCGCACCTATTCCCCAAGTCTGGATGACTATAATGCAAAGGATCAGACAGGTATTGGTGATGTTGCGGGTATCAATGGTGAAGAAGAATTTGTCATCCCATATGCAGATCTTGGTATTACAAGAAGCACAAAGACATTGACGACAAACAGCTTCATGGTCAATGTCTATGGTGACAAGGAAATCGGCAGTGTCAGTGGTGTGAAGAGTGGAGATACAGCCTCCATTACCATGGAAAATGCTGCAAATGGTACATATGGCTGGTATGCAGAAGTGACAAATGCCAATGGTGGACTTACAAGAAGTGAAATCAGCTATGTAACGGTTGATAAAGAAGAAGCTGCACCTGTGATTACACTTCCTTCTGTTGAAAAGAACAGAGTAGCCCTCCATTCAGCATTTAACCCGATGGAAGGTGTCAGTGCCATGGATTACACTGGCAAGGACATTACAGACAAAGTCAGTGTGACAGCTGTTCTTTCGGGAGCAAGAGCAAGGGCAAGAGCTGGCCTTGATCCTTCATCCATCACATCTGCTGTTGGTACATATACATTGACTTATACGGTTACAGATGACTATGGTAATACAAGCAGTGCTATACGTACTGTAACGGTATATGCACCAGAAACACCGGTTCAGCCAGGTGGAGACCAGACAACTGATGGAGGCAACACAACTGGTGGACAGACTTCCACAACAGATCAGAAGAATGATGTTGAAACAGGTATTTATGACAATCCTGCAGGTTCGCTGGTTACAGCAGTTGCAGCACTTGGCATAGCCGCAATCATTCTGAAGAAAAAGGAAGAGGAAGATAATTAACAATCTCATTCCTGATCCCTGTACAGCACATGCTGTATGGGGATTTTTTTGGCGGAATGGGAAAGTGTTTTTATTCATTGAATTGGACTATACTAGATATAGTGTTACAAGTATTCAGGAAGGCTGATGTATTTTGTGGTCTTGTTCGATAGTAATTGATTATATTTGGAGGAATTAAGAATGAAAGAAAAGGATATAAAGTCATATCTGGAAATTGGAGAAACAATTGCTGTCGAGTTCAAACGTTGTGGAAACAGGATTGAAAATGATGTGTATGAAACGGTATGTTCGTTTTTGAACCGTTTCGGTGGAGATATCTTCCTTGGCGTGAATGATGATGGTACAGTAAGTGGTATAGCAGAATCTGCTGCTCCTGATCTTGTGAAGAATTTCATCGCCAGTATCAGTAATCCAAATTTCTTTTCACCAACTGTGTACCTGGTTCCGGAAATTGTGAATTATGAAGGTAAGACAATCATCCATATTCATGTATCTTCTAGTCCGGAAGTACACAGCTTTAAAAAAGTGATTTATGACCGCGTACATGATGCGGATGTGAAAGTAACTGCTACTTCTCAGATTGCACAGATGTACATCCGGAAACAGAATATCTACACCGAGAGGAAAATATTTCCGCATGTGAAACTGGAAGATCTGCGTCTTGATTTGTTGCCAAAATTGCGTGTCATGGCAGTGAATAATAGTGGTTCACAAGGCCATCCCTGGCTTCATCTGACTGATGAAGAATTGTTGAAAAGTACCAGGCTGTATACTGTGGACAGGATAACGGGTGAGTCTGGTTTTAATCTTGCGGCAATCATGTTGTTGGGAAAAGATGAAGTCATAGCAGACGTGGCACCTGCATATGTGACTGATGCACTTTGCAGGATAGTAGATCGGGACAGGTATGATGATCGTGAAATTATCAAAACAAATCTCATTGAAAGCTATGAGAAACTGATGGAGTTTGCGAGAAAACATTTGCCTGACAGATTTTATCTGGAAAATGATCAAAGGATCAGTCTCAGGGAGATTATTGCGCGGGAAATGATTGCAAATACGCTCATTCACAGAGAGTTTACCGGCGCATATCAGGCAAAATTTGTGATAGAAAAAGACCGGATGTATACAGAAAATGCAAACCGTGTTTTCCAGGAAGGCGTTCTTACCCCGGACGCGAGTATGCCGAATCCCAAAAATCCTATTATTGCGTCCTTCTTCCGGAATATCGGTTATGCAGACCAACTGGGATCAGGTGTCAGAAATCTGTTTAAATACAGCAGAGCGTATTCTGGCAAAGATCCATCATTCCTGGAAGGTGATATCTTTAAACTCATCGTTCCGCTAAAGGAGATACTGATGGATGGTGGTGGTCATCTGGAGAATGATGAGCATCAGATATTATCTCTGACAGATCAACGCATTCTTGAATGTATGCAGGATAATCCACTTGTTTCGCAGAAAGAAATCGCAGACAGATTGAAAATGAATGTGAATACTGTGAAGTACCGGATCAGAAGACTGCAGAAATGTGGGCTGGTTGAAAGAAGCGGAACAAATCGGAATGGACAATGGAAATTGTCTGTTCCGCATATTATAGAATGACATCCCTGTACAGCACATGCTGTATGGGGATTTTTTCTCGATGGGTTGTGACTGGGTGGGGATTGGGTGGGCATCCCACCTGGTTGTCATTTTGTTTTGTGAGACATGATGAGAAAAACCTGCTCTGTTTTCCCTCGTTATGGTATAAATAATATCCGGGGGATTTGTATATGAGAAACAACTATGCAATGACGATGGTTTCGTGTTTTGTAGGCTATGTTGCACAGGCAATTGTAAATAACTTTGGCCCACTGTTGTTTGTGATGTTTCAAAGCAATTATGGGTTTTCAATGAGCGAGATTACAACATTGATTGCTTTTAACTTCATTGTGCAACTGATTACAGACATTGTTTCAGCCGGGTTTGTTGACAAGATCGGCTATCGGATTTCTATTTGTATTGCCCATCTTTTCTGTGCAGCAGGTCTTGTCCTTCTGACAATACTGCCAGATGTGCTTGGCTATGGTGGCTTACTGATGGCGGTGGTGCTTTATGCTATTGGAGGAGGGTTGATTGAAGTATTGATCAGTCCGATCATGGAAGCCTGTCCGAGTGAAAACAAAGAGAAGGCGATGAGTCTTTTGCATTCCTTCTATTGCTGGGGACATATGGGTGTCGTCCTTCTTTCTACATTGTTTTTTGCTGTTCTGGGTATAGGCAACTGGAAAATACTTTCTGTATTCTGGGCATTGATTCCTTTTGCAAACATGTTTCTGTTTGCGCTGATACCAATTGGTTCCATGCAGCCAGCAGATGGTGAAGGAAAGAGTCTCAAAGAACTATTCTCTTTGAAACTGTTCTGGGCATTTATGATCATGATGCTATGTGCTGGCGCAAGTGAACAGGCGGTGAGCCAGTGGGCTTCCACCTTTGCAGAAGAAGGACTTGGCGTATCCAAGACAATTGGAGATCTTGCCGGACCGATGGCATTTGCCTTTTTGATGGGCACAGCAAGACTGATCTATGGAAAGTGTGGAGACCGTATCAATCTGAATGGATTTATGGTTTTGAGTGCAGGGCTATGCATTATCTCCTATCTTTGTATATCCCTTATTCCAGTTCCGCTTATTGGCCTTCTTGGTTGTGCAATCTGTGGTTTCTCTGTTGGCATTATGTGGCCGGGAACCATTTCCAAAGCTGCCTTTGCCATTCGTGGTGGGGGGGTACGGCAATGTTTGCGATGTTTGCAGTAGCAGGAGACATTGGCTGTACAGCTGGCCCATCACTTGCTGGTTTTGTGACAGATCTTTCGGGAAAGATTGGAACAGGTATTCTTTCAGCGATTATCTTCCCGGTAATAATGTTTGCACTATTACTTGTTCTGATGAAGAAGAGGAGGGCATAACCCATCGCTTTTTTGTTTCTCAAAGGGTACAATAACAAAAGAAATGCGGTGAAAGACCGTTGGAGGAAGTATGAACGAAACATTACAACAGGAATTGTTGCAGGAATTGCCAGAGTTCAGGAAAAAGACACAGCAGTTTTTGAACAAAGAAATATCCATGAAGGACTATAAAGGCTTCTCGGGAGGCTATGGTTCCTATGCCCAGCGTGGTGGCGACAGATTTATGCTGAGACTGCGCATGAATCAGGGCAGACTGACAAAGGAAAAGCTGCAATTCATTGTGGAAGAATGCCGCAAGTATGGTATTACCCGCACACATTGCACAACGTGTCAGACCGTGCAGCTCCATGATGTTTCTGGTGATGTGCTGGACAAAGTGATGGAAGATGCACTGCAGTGTGGCATTGTGATGCGTGGAGGTGGTGGAGACTTTCCGCGCAATGTCATGTGTTCACCATTGAGTGGTGTTGATCCGGAAGAAGCATTTGACGTATTGCCATATGCTGAAAAGACAGGTGAATACCTTCTCAGCATCATTAACAAGTATTCCCTGCCACGCAAACTGAAGACTGTATTCTCCAATTCAAAGAAAAACGAAACCCATGCCAATTTCAGAGACCTTGGCTTTATCGCAAATGATGATCATACATTCGATGTATATTGCTGTGGTGGTCTTGGCAACAATCCGATGATGGGTGTCAAAGTGGGTGACCATGTAAATCCAGAAGATATTCTCTACTATGTCAATACGATGGTATTGCTCTTTATGGAACATGGCAATTATACAAACCGTGCCCGTGCCCGCAGCCGCTATATGCAGGAAACATTAGGTGCTGAGGCATTGAAGGCGGAGTTTGCGGAAAAGGTGGACCTTGCCAAAAAGAACCTTGACCACAAAATAACCGTGGAAGAAAGAACAATTGCCAAGACAGGTGTTGTCCATGAGGCGTTGCCAGAG
This sequence comes from uncultured Erysipelotrichaceae bacterium, assembly GCA_949289855.1. Lineage (GTDB taxonomy): Bacteria > Bacillota_I > Bacilli_A > Erysipelotrichales > Erysipelotrichaceae > Bulleidia. Next base: position 743 of record CASEPS010000060.1, on the reverse strand, counting down.
CGTATGCTTGCCCAGAAGCAGAAAGGCCTGTATGCGGTAAGCTATCATCCTCTTTGTGGAAATGTGGCAATTGATAAGTGGGAAGAGATCTATGGTGTCATCAGGGATATGGATGAAGTGGAAATCAGACTGACGCCACAGGAGGGTATGTATATCATCAACCTCACATATGATGAAGCAATGCAGGTACTGGAACATACAAACGATGGTGCCCGTACTTCCTTTGAAGCAAGTGTGTCCTGTGTTGGTTCTTTGACCTGCCAGGTTGGTCTTCGAGACTCCAATGGTGTGTTATACAGACTGATTGAGGCATGCCGTCCATACCAGTTTGCGGAAGGTGTATTGCCACGTATCTTTGTGTCTGGCTGTCCAAGTTCCTGTGGCACAAACCAGATTGGTACTATTGGCTTGCAGGGAACAGTGAAACTGGTAGACAAAAAACCGGAAAATGCATTCAAGCTGAGCATCTTTGGAAATGCCGAAAAAGACAATACCCGCTTTGGTGAAGAAAAGGGTGTGATTCTTGAAAAAGATATCAATGACTTCTTCATCCGGCTTGGGAAGATGGTTGCAGAAGATGGTATGACATTTGAACCATGGACAAAAGAACATGCGGACAAATGGAATGCATTACTTGCTAAATATCTTTAACACATAACAGGCAAGAAATCCCCCACCTCTATAGGTGGTGGGATGAATTGCTCCGGACCCGGTATTTCATATATCAAATGTAAAATTATTGA
>CASEPS010000059.1 GCA_949289855.1 uncultured Erysipelotrichaceae bacterium | reverse complement strand
ACTTCACCCACTGGTTTCAGCCAATGACCGGTGGAACTGCTGAAAAGCACGATTCCTTTATCGAACCTGACAGCAACAACCTGCCAATCTCAAGATTCTCTGGCAAGATGTTAATCAAAGGTGAACCGGACGCATCATCCTTCCCATCTGGTGGTCTTCGTGCAACATTTGAAGCACGTGGCTATACATATTGGGATGTGACATCCCCGGCCTTTATCCGTGACAATGTACTCTGTATTCCAACTGTATTTGTCTCCTATAATGGTGAAGCTCTGGACCGAAAAGAACCATTATTGAAATCTATCCGCGCCATCAGTGAAGCCGCAACCCGTGTTGTCAACCTGTTTGGTGACAAAGAAGTCAAGCAGTGCCGCCCTTCTGTCGGTCTTGAACAGGAATACTTCCTGATTGACCGCAAATACTTTGAAAAGCGCCTCGACCTCTTCCTGACCGGAAGAACTTTGTTTGGTGTATTCCCACCAAAGGGTCAGGAACTTTCCGACCACTACTTTGGTGCCATTCCGCACAAAGTTGCGGCATTCATGAAAGAAGTCAATGAGGAACTCTGGAAGCTCGGCATCTATGCCAAGACTGAACATAATGAAGTTGCGCCGGGGCAGTTTGAACTGGCTCCGGTGTTTGGTGACTGCAATGTCGCAATTGATCAGAACCTTCTGATTATGGACATCTTGAGAAGAACTGCCGAAAAGCATGATCTTGCATGTCTTTTACATGAAAAACCATTTGCCGGCATCAACGGTTCTGGCAAGCACAACAACTATTCCATCGTTACCGACAATGGTCAAAACCTGTTTGCACCAGGTGACAAGCCAGCCGAAAACATCCGCTTCCTGGTCTTTGTCTGTGCCTTCATCAAAGCTGTAGACACTTATCCATTACTGCTCAGAATGAGTGCAAGCTCTGCTGGCAATGACTTCCGCCTTGGCGCAAATGAAGCACCACCTGCCATCATTTCCATTTATCTTGGCAGCTATATTGAAGATGTATTATATAGTCTGTACCAGGATCACCCTTCCCAGAAAGGCAAGAATGAACCAAAGCCAGACTTCAATCCGGTTAATGGTCTTGCCTATGTACCACATGACAATACCGACCGCAACAGAACTTCTCCAGTCGCCTTTACCGGCAACAAGTTCGAATTCAGAATGCTGGGCTCATCCATGAGTGCCGCACTTCCAAATATTGTTCTCAATGCCATCATGGCAGAATCCCTTAATGAAATTGCGGACAACCTGGAAGGTATCAAATACCTGCAGGACATCCGTAAGAAGGCATTAAGCATCTGCCGTGAGATCATCCACAACCATAAGAGAGTGCTCTTCTCTGGCGATGGTTATTCCACAGAATGGCCAAAGGAAGCAGAAAGAAGAGGACTTCCTTCTGTCAAATCTTACATTGAATCCACAAAGATTCTCGAAGACAAACAGGTCATCAACCTCTTCACAAGCCTTGGCATCTTCTCTGAAAAGGAAATCAAGGCTAATGAAGCCATCATGGAAGAACAATATGTGGAGATCAAGGGCATTGAGGTCAGAACCCTCATGGAAGTCACAAGAAAAGACATCCTTCCGGCAATGATGGAAGAACTCAAGTCGTATGCTGAGGCAAACAATGCCTGTGGCAAAGATGCCCCTCGCTACCTTACCACAAGAGTGACAACCATCGGCAACCTCATCGATGCAGTCTATGATAAGCTCAAAGCCATGGAAGCCCGCTATGAAAAGGTGCTGACAAAGAAGACAATGTACGAAAAGGGATATGCTCTTTATTATGAGATTTCCCCTATGATGGAAGACCTGAGAAAATCCATCGATACATATGAGAAGATTTCTTCTCCACGTTACTATGAAGTACCACTCTACGAAGATATGTTATTCCGTATCTAGTAACAAAGGACAGCAAAAATGCTGTCCTTTTTCAGTTCACCATGATCTAAAATCTGGGACACTTTTTTTGTTTTGCACGGGTATAGATTATGCATTGCTTACGTCAAATCTATGACAACAATGAATTTTTGAATACTCTGCCTGACTGCTGAACTCAATGTATAGTCAGTTTGTACGATTTTGAATTCCACAGGGAATTTCACGATTTGATGATTTTCTTCATATTGCAGGTCTGATGAAGTTATCCCGTTATCGAAGAATAGATACTCTTCTGGGGTGAAGGATCTGTCTATTTCTTGTATTCCGTAAATATAGTATCCGGATTCATTTGACGGTTGCTTTTCTAATGATAGCTCATACGTGATTGTGACTGCAAAGTCTGTGGTTTCACCGTTTCCCTTGTCAAACTCTTCCTGATAATGGATAGTATACGTTTTATTATCAAGATCCAAAGTGCCTTCCAGAGTTTCTATTTCTTCATTTTCATTTGCAGTTTCAGGAGATTGTGAAGGTTGCGAGGATGAACTAGGTGATGTTGTTGAGATAGTGGAGTTATCATTGCATCCAGGCAAAACTATTAACAGGAAGCCCATCAGTGCAATTGATATAGATTTAGAGGTGATCATATGAGACTTCTTTTCTCAGCCATACATACTCAGAATCAAAGTGTCATAAACCGTAAATGGAGTCCCTGATCCCAATCCTGCATTATATGATACCGGGATGTAAGCAATCTGTCTGTTATTCGCATATGTTGTACCCATTACATTTACACTTAAATTGCTTACATAATGCCATCCATCCCAACTCTTGATTGTTCCATATTGTATACCGGTAATATATTTTCCGGTTACATTAGACGGTTCATAGGAATATGTATATCTGATGGAAATGATAACAACTCCACCAGAAGAATGGATAGATTGGAGATCTGAAGTCACGCTCAATATCTCTCTAGGAGAAGTAGTGACAGAAGTCGAGGGATTGTTGGTAACTTCTGCTTGTGCAACAATCGTGCAAGAAAATGTTAGCATTAATGCTAAGAAAGCACTCATTATTCTTTTCATGAATAAGAACCTCCGTTATTTTGGTATTCTTTCTTATCTTTATCATATTCAGAAATGTTATTTGCCAGATGATCAATGAACTGATTTCGAATGAAAAAGTATCAGTCTATATACATTAAAGAGTATACAATAATTCAAACGGCAAAAAACATACATGTAGCGAGCAGTGTTTATTCGTCTGCAGAAGAACAAACCAAATCATACTGCTTCTCAGAAGAAGCGGATGGTACTGTCACCATTTTTATACCGTGTAGGATTATAAGTTAACATTTGTTATCACTGTCCTTTATTGCATTACTATGCAGCGCGAATATAGTGATTGACCCTATAGGAAGGGTGAATGAATTGGCTGCTGAATGTTCTGGCAGCAACTTCTTATCTGTTAATAACATAGCAGTTTTTTTGAACAATCCAAGCCCAGATTATGCAAAACTATAAAATCTTCTTTTGCTAAAGTGGGATTGACGGATGTTACTATGGTTGGAACCAAGTATGGTAAACCTTTATTGGCATTTTAATATCTGGATCACTATATAATCCTGCACAAAACTCGCAGCAATATGCTTTGTATACTTAAAGAGCAGAAAACTAGCTTAAAATATCATCACACTTCTGCAAAAGTGGATTAAAACTATAAAAGTATAATTATATTTTCATCTGTTTTTCATTTTTACATTTAATGAATTTAATGCATTCACAGAATTTTTCTTGGTTAATATCAAATATATGGCTGTATGTGTCCATGGTAGTTTTTGGAGATGAATGGCCAATACGTTTAGAAATCTCTGAGACGGGTACTCCCATTGACCACAATAAATAGACGTTACTATGTCTTAATGAATTTCACCACCAGAGAGCTCATTATTCTGCAATGGATTTGATGGTCAGCACAATGTTGATAATAATACCTGTCACGATCAACAGAAGTGAATGTAGGAATAATCCAAGAATACACAACTCCAAAGATGCAATAGCAATCAATAAAATCGTTAATCTGTTATCTTTCATATCCGCATAATAACTGCTATAGCCCCTCCTTGTTCATCATATCATAAACAGGTAGAACTTCTCTTTCATTCCTTCTTTGTCATTACAAGCCCTGCAGATACACCAAGCAGTAATGGTGTATATGTCATTGCTCCAGCGAAAATCTTCGCATTAAACAAACCAGCAAGACATAAGATGAAACAGATTGTAGAAAAGCCAAGAAGCAGTACAGGAAGCTTTTTATTCTTTGGTACAAACGCTTTATATGTAAAGGTAAAACCAATCACAAAAAGAAGTGCGAAATTCAAATATACCAAAGATACACCAACAGGTCCTGCAAGACGATAGTAATTTTCTGTCCTATACACTTCCAAGGCTAACTGCAGGACAATCTCTATGATAAGAAAAGCAATTCGAATCATTTTGAGCCTCCTGACATGTTATGGAACATTTAATGTCACTTCGACTGTATGTGTCCCACCCATTCCACTTATTGTTGCATTGACACTTGAAAATGCCGCTGCTCCAGTGTGCGCTTCAGCACTCGAAGGATACTTTATAACATATCCCCATCCTGTGGAATAATAATAACTATTGGAGGATGGATAATACCAATTCGTTTTACCCGCCAAACCATAAACCCCATCAGTCACCATCACCTGCCTGTCAGAAAAAGACATAGTAAATGAACTGGTAGTTGGGGTCCATGATCCAGAAACTGCTTCTACGCGAATCTCTTCCTGTGACGATTTTACCGTATATGTTATTTTCAAATTTGCTCTAACAAATGCTTCATCTTTATTTGTCTGTATATCCGAACACGGCTTGATGATTAAAGTATCATCATAGAATAAAGGTATATCTCCTGAAAACGAGATTTCATACCTGGCTTCACCATCTGTGCTATTTCGTGTAATGACCGGTTTTAGTGAAACCACATCATCTGAAAGCTCAATTCTTCTTACCTTTTTTGTTTCGTTATCAGTTACATTAACAACAAAAATGGGCATACTTGAATTCATGCTATCCAAACTATGTTCTTCCGCATAAACAACAGACAATGGAAATGCAAGTACTATTGTCAACAAACAACTTATTATCTTTTTCATCATTACCTCATCTTATAACTTAATCAGAAAATTGATGCAATTGTTCATAATTCATTTTAAAATATCAAACATGATTCTTCTGATTGATACTTCAAATGAATTAATCGAGAGCCTCCAAAAATGTGAAATATATGTATATCACCATTTTTATACCTTCCACTGTTCATTGTTTTCATATCGTTCTCCTCTGGTGATATTAATATAGCATTGTTTTCTCCCTTTGCTTTCAATAAACATGACAGCCGGTATGCCTTTCCTTTTCAACGGTAATAACTCTATGTTCAAACATGCTCAACGGTTTTATTTCATGATAAGTGGTACTGTCACATAGACCATAAAACGATAAAATACTAATAAAGAGGGCTATTCTATGCGTTATAAGATTCTGATCATTGATGATACTGAAAAAGATATTCAACGAATTCGAAATATACTGACAATTGTTCTACCAGACATGAAACATACCTATGGAACTGCCTGGTGTACCAATCCAGACAAATGTAACAGCCTCTATTCCTATGACATTTATATCATAGACATCCATATGCAAACAGGTACATATGGATTTGAACTGGCAAAGAATATCAATGTTGTTTCGCCTGATGCATCGATCATCTTTTGTACCAATTATGACAATCTTGTCTTTGATTCCTGGCGTATTGACGCACTGTTCTTTGTGAGAAAGAATCATTTGAAAAATGATTTGATGGATGCCATGATCAAATTTGAATCTCAACTACCAGAAGAAGAATGGATCGATGTTATGGAAAACCATAATCCCATACGGCTTCCGGTATTCCGTATTGTCTATATTGAAGCATATCGCAATAACCTCACGATACATATGCTGGATCATGCAACACATGAAATCTATGATTCATTGAAGCACTTCCTGTCACGTGAAGAATGCAGTGACTTTGTGCAGATATCCAGATCTATTGCCATCAATTTCAACTACATCAAAGATATTACCGGTTCAACTGTCAATATATACCATAATATCTACCTGCCTGTTTCCAGAAGGCGGTTATCCAGTGTTCGTGAATGCTTTCTGACAAGGAGGAAATGATGAGAAACTTTGATATTGTTATGAATATATGCACAAGCATCATCGTCCCCCTTTTTCTTTATTCCCTTGTCCATAACAAAAGAGAAAGGATTATTTATCTTGCCTGTTCGCTCTATGCCATCATCGAATTTCTGTATATAGAAAACCTGAGTATCCTGTTTGGTCTTTCCAAAGGGTTGTATGAATTCTTCAATATCCTGCTATGTCTTCTCTTCTTTCTTGTTGCTTCAAAACAATCGTTTCTTGAAAACCTGTTTCTTTCCTGTGTGCCATCACTTATCCTGATGACAACAGACCTCATCATGCAATTTATCATCATCCAATCCGGTACAGTAAATCTGATGGGCGCAATCATAGAAAACAGATTTGTCATATTCACCATCACAAACCTTTCCAACATACTCTTGTTCTTCCTTTTCAGCCTGGCATACAGAAAGTTCTATCCCTATATCCAGAAGACCATGTACGTTCTTCTTTCCATCGTCGTCTTTCTTTGTGCACTCCTCATCAACCGCTTTGAAGATCTGTTGCAAAGTTCACCAACTGAAATGACACAATTTCCTGTCATTCCAACTTTTATTCTGCTCTGTATCATCCTTATCTTCATCTTTTCGCAGATTATCTATGCGCAGGCACATACCGAAACAGAACGGGCAAAACTTGCCCTCCAGGAAGAAACAAGCTATCTCAACACAGCTATACGTGAAAAAGAACGCTACTTTGAAGAACTGAAACACAATGTACAACTCTTCCTGCAACTATTGAAAACAAATGCGGACAAACAGGAAATCGAAAGGAAAGCACAACAACTGGAAAATCTGTCCGATGCAGAAACTGCCATTCCACTGTTTCAATCAACTGCATTTTCCGCTGCTCTATATAATCTGAGGCGCAATACCACAGCTGATATCAAAACCACCTATCTTTGTTCAAAACAGTTTGCCATTGATGAACCAGACATGTATCTCATCCTTTCCGCATTGTTTGAACGTATTGCAAAGCAGGCTGCAACACAGAGTTCCATCCATATTACTGCAGAAGAACTGGAAACAAATTGCCGTATGACAATAGATTATTCTTCCAGCAGTCCTCAATCAGAATTCCCCGAGACAATACATCGCATAATGAAAAAATATGGTGTTGTAATCAATATCCAAAGCCACCAGGACCATATCACCATCACCCTGCTCATTCCACTAGAAAAAGATACCAAACCTATGCATGATGTTCTCTGACTCCCTGCAGTCCATGGATGATGAAGTATGTTATCGTTTCAGCATAGGATCTCTTGTCAGCTTCTCTATGTTCAACAAGATACAATGCACTATCTGTTATCATTGTGGCAATCATGACCTGTACCTGTTTTCTTTGTTTGCTATCAGAAATGATATGACATGTACGGTTTAGTTCTTCAACGAGCCTTCTTGTACAAGCTTCAAACAGGAAGGTGTGACCAACCGCATGAATATATGCAGCGTTCTCACAAAACACGGTAAAGACATTAAGAATGCTTTTGTATAACGATTCTTCCTGCAATTCAAATTGTGTATCGTGGATATCCATTGCCCTTTTCACAAATGTTTCTGCCATTTCCTTTTCCAATTGGCGTATGTCTTCATAATGGGCATAGAAGGTTGAACGGGAAATATCTGCTTCCTTGATGATATCACTTACCTTCACATGGTCATGTCCCTTCTTTGCACATAGTTCTATATAGGCATCACGAATTGCTTTTTCATATCTTTTGACATCTCTTCTCATACCAAAACCAGTCACTTTTCTCTATTATGTACGACTTCGCACACTTTGTGCAAATGTGCATATACAACTATTTTTCATTTGTTCCTATACTGCAATTGCAATGGAGGTCAATATGACAAATACACAAAGAAGAGAAGTCGCAGAAAGAACGCTTTTATCCTGGCAGAACATTCCCCATGTTTCCTTCCTCTATGAAGCAGATGTGACAGAATTATGGGACTATTACAAAGAAAAGAAAGAAGAACTGATAAGAGATGGTATACGGCTCACATGGAATACGGTGTTTATGAAATTGGTCGCAAAAGCCATGGAAGCCATTCCACTGCGTATCGTGACAAGCAAACCAGATGAACCATTCTCATTTATCGAAACAACTGCTATTGATATAGACATTCCCACCATCTTTCCTGATGGAAAGATGTTACCGGTGACAATCAGACATGCAAATGAGAAATCATTAGATGAACTGGCAGCTGAATTACAAAACATATCCCAAATGGTTTCTCATACCGATACAGAAACCGTCTTATCCAGAAGTGAAGGTCCACTTTCCCGAAAAGATATTGCGGAAGGTACATTCACCTTCTCCAACCTTGGCTCGATATGCAAAGTTTCCTTTCAGCCATTATTGATTGATATAATCACTCCCCAAGCCATTGCCGTAGCTCTTGGCAGCATACAAGAAAAACCTGGTATATGCATAGATGCTGAAGGACATAAAAGCATTGGCATACGAAAGATATTACCGATATCCATCATCTTTGATCATCGTGCTTATGATTTTGGTGATGTTGTACCATTTCTCAATGCACTTGATGAAAAAAGCTGTCCGTGACAGCTTAAGACTTCTGTTTGCTATACTTGTTTGCAACTGCATTGAGAATACCTACCACAATATACATCACAAAGATACACACAACAGATGGAACATATATGGCATGCAGGATGTTATCCGCAAGATGTGGTTTAACAACAAACCAGACAAGCAGTCCTGTTGTTGCAACCCAGAACAGGATCAAAGGTGCTTTTCTTAACTTTTCTTCGTACTTCATACTGCTCTCCTTCATTTACTTTTCATCAATCTTGATGCGGTGACGATAGATATGATTGTCGACTGACTCCGCCACAAGATAATAAATAACGGAGAATAGTGGTACACCAAGGAACATACCGACAATGCCAAACAATGATCCACCGACAATAATCGCAAACATTACCCATAATGCTGGAAGTCCAAGGGAATCTCCAAGGATATGCGGGGCAACAATGTTACCATCAATCTGTTGCAAGACAAGGATGAATGCCGCAAATTCTATAGCTGCAATCGGTTTGACAAGCAACAGGATAATGCCACAGGGAACTGCCCCGATAAACGGTCCAAAGATCGGAATCATGTTGGTAACTCCTACGACAAAGCCAATAAGCACTGCATAGGGGATTCTGAATACCGTACACCCAAACCAGCACACAATACCAACAACAACCGAGTCAATCGCCTGTCCAAACACAAACCTTTTAAACATATTGCTTGTAAGACGGATTACAAGAATGATGGAATCAGCCGTATTTTCTGCACAGATGGTATACAGGATTTTTTTCATCTGCCGTCTGAATCTTTCCTCATCTGTCAGGAGGTAAATCGTGATAATGAGCCCGATAAAGAAGTTCACAATTGTCGTCACAAAAGAAACAGAGTACGAAACAATTGTAGATAGTCCACCCTGTGCACCAAGCAGCCAGTCATAGAGGTTCTCACTAAGCGTCAGGGTAAGCTCCTGCACAGTATCTGTTATTTCCGCATCCTGCAGATGCAAAGATTCAATCAGACTATTCAATGAACGGAAATAACCATCCATGTTTTCCATAAAGTTCTGAATGCTGGCAATGAGTTGCGGAATGAGCACAGCAAAGAAGCTCACAAAGCACAGCATGAAGATAACCATCGTAATTGCGGTCGCAAGTTTTCTTCGGGTACGGTCTTTACATTTAAGATTCTTTAACCACTTCTCTTCCGCAAGTGTCCTTAATGGCTGTAAAATAACCGCAAACAATATTCCGACAAGAAATGGCATGAGAATATCAAGTCCTTTTCCAATCAGGGAAAAGACCAGATCAAGATGAGAAATAACAACCGAAAACAGAACAATCAGAATACCAGAAATGGTAAAGACTGTTATTCCATTTCGTATATTGCGATCTATATCAGAAAATTTCATATTTAACTCCAATCACAATACTATTCTACACTAAAACAGCCATTTCATTTTTTAACTTTGATAGAGTACAACGAAAATTCCTGATTTGCGTCCATAGAACACCATCTCTGTTTCTGTATATATCCTTGAAGGCAGGTAATAAAAAGTCAATTGTACACGCCTCAAGCACATCAGCCTTCATTCAAAATCAACTCTGTTTTCTTCAAACTTTATACAATGATTGCACAAGCCTTTTAACATCTTTTCATGAGAAATCACGAATATAATCTTGTCCTTGTTTTCCGGATTATTCAAATAATTCATCATCTTCAGCTTTGTTCTTTCATCTAGTGCACTTGTTGGCTCATCCAGAATCAAAAGATCCGCATCCCGCATCATCGCCCTGGCAAAAAGTATTCTCTGTTTCTCCCCACCCGAACAGTTTGTCACATTATCCTCTGGTATTTCTTTGATGAAATCCGCATCGAGAATATGGTTTCTATGAGAATAAGAATGTCGAAATGTGATGTTATCAAATTTTGTACCATGAAAGATGAAGAAATCCTGCGGTACTGTGGAAATATGTTTGTAGTAGTCTTTGGTAGAAATCTCTTTGATATTGGTACTATTAACATGGATTGAACCAGCCTGAGGCACTATTTCTTTCATGATGAGTTTCATCAGTGTCGATTTGCCAATACCAGAAGGTCCTTCCACGAAGATTCTGTCTCCCTTTTTCACCGTGAAACTAAGGTGATGAATAAGAGGCTTTTCACCCCAGGCAAACGTCACATCATCAAAGGAAAGCGATTGTATACCGGTAATTTCCTGTCCTGCACTATCGTCATTTTTTTGCAACAAACTGGATACTCTTTCTTCAACTGCCTTTCCAGACTGAATCGTCATATTCGCATCTGTGAGATTTGTGATTGGCTGGCTGAGACTTGGAATATAGGTATAGAAACTGAACAGCACACCGATCGTTGACTGTCCATTGAAAACCATATATGCACCAGCAATCATAATGAGTAATGGAATGGAATCAAGCAAAAACTGGGTTGCTGTTGTGCCAAGTGATTTCCACTTCTGAACATTCATCAAAGATCGATAATTTGACTCAGTTTCTTTTGAAAGGCGCTCTTCAAAGAAGCTTTCACCCTGATTTTTCAATATAGCATCATATCCTGACAAAGCCTCCTCTGTTACATCCATGAGCCTGGAATAGCTTTCCCTCTCCTTTTCAGAGTATTTCCTGAGTTTCCTGTTCAAAGTGCTGTAGTAAAGGAAATAAAACAGACTGAAAATAGTCACAATAAGGGCGAGAACAACATTCTGCATATACAAAAAAGTAAAAACAATGAGAAGTGTGCTGATATTCAGAATATACATTGGCATTGTGATCAGATGGCTTTCCGAAAGACGTGATGAATCATTGAGAAGTCTGTTCAGAATATCACCTCTGTTGTATTTCCTGAAGAATGTATGACTCTGCTGCAACGTTTCTTTAATCAATGCTTTCCGGGTAAAACTGCTGCCCGCATGAATCATCTTGAACCAGTAATAATTCTGAACAAAGTTCAATAAAAAAGATGTTATAAGAAGAATTAAATCTAACACAAATAATCTGACAACATCTTTATTACCAGTCGTAATCGTATCAATAATCTTTCCAAGCACAAATGGCTGGGCAAGACCAGCAATGTCACTTGCAATAAAGGTAATAACAACAAATATACGAAGCTTCTTTAATGGCAATAATGTCTTTTTTATAAATAAGTTTAATTTATTCATCAACAAAGCCTTCCATAACCAAATTATTAATCTGATAATTTATATCCTTATCAGAAATATCTTTGTTCAAATGATGATATAACGATTTTATTTCGACACTATCCATTTGTTTTTCACTTAATATTTCTATTATTTTTGCTGTTATTTCATCAACCACCACACAGTTTTCTGTAATTGAATTACAAATAATCATTCCTTCGGAAACAATTGCTGTTCTACAAAACTTATTTAGTCTCATTTAAACATCTCCTGATTTCATCTTCCATATATTTACATAATGTCATCTCTGCTTTTCTATTTTTATCGATTAGCAAATAACATGGATAACAATAATCTTTTAAATATTTACAATTGTTACATGGATATAGTTTCGTGTATAAATCATCAGAATAATATTGAGAGAATGGCTTTGAAAAATCTTCAGTAGCCCATACATCTCCAAACTCTTGCTCAAGCAACGAATATTTATATTCTAAATTTTTATCTAAGTTTCTTGTTCTATCACACGGATAAATATAACCCTTATTATTTAAAAAAGCATATGTAAACCCTACACCACAGCCATGTTCTACTACTGGGAACTCAAGGTGAAGTACTTTATTTACATAATCAATCGCCATTGGGCGAACAAATCTTGGCTCAATTTGTAAATTACCAATACCATTTGAATACCTAAATGCAATTGTTTTTATCATTTCCAATATTTGTTCTCGGGTTGGAGTTAAGTGTTTCCCTACTCCATTTCCTTCTTCAATGTATTCTAAAATACACAGTTTTTTTATTTTATTATTTATGCAGAAATCAATCATTTCATTAATTTTGTCTGCATTCCCATTTGTTGCGACATAATTAATTTGAATATTCGCATTACATTTTGTATGAGCTTTTTTATATTCATTAATATAATTAATGCGAGAAACCATCATATCAAAAACAGATCGCCCTCTTATTTGATCATTTGTTTCCTTATCTGGTCCATCTAAACTTAAGACAATATTCGATATATTGTCTAAGCAAAGAATTTCATTTAACCTCTCTTTAGTTAAGCCTAATCCATTGCTGTTGAAATTAACAACAACGCCAATTTCATTTAGATATTTTAAAATTTGAATAAAATCTTTGTGGAGAATTGGTTCACCACCCAGGAAGTTAATCCCATCAACTTTAATCGTCCTCTGAATATTATCAATTATTGTCTTGAATTGAGTAAAAGTAATATCATCACTTTTTTTATCAAGATAGTTTCCATTAATGCAATGTTGACAAAATAAATTACATTTATATGTAATATCCCATTTTAACCAAACAGACATTTTTATCCTCCTTGAAATGATGAGTATAGAAACAAACACTATTTACTTTTCAACTCCACAAGCATTACTACCGCCACCGCAAGCATTGCTACCATAATGTACACGTTTTATATTAATCTTCTGTTATGTAAAAGCCTTTGTCAAGTGTTAATTGCCAATTTCCATTGAATTTACCTTCCATTCCTTTTTTCTTGAGGACATGAAGAAAGAGTTCCG
>CASEPS010000058.1 GCA_949289855.1 uncultured Erysipelotrichaceae bacterium | reverse complement strand
AAGAAAGAATAGCAGACATAATAGTGGAGTCAAAGTGGCAAGATGTATTAATGAAACATTTGAGACGGTGCGGAGCACCGTCATGGAGGAATATATGAATATCAGAGAAGCAGAAACCATTCTTGGCGTTAACCGTTCAACAATCGAATATTATGCAAAGTGTGGTCTTCTGAAAGAAAAAGACAACAGATTCCAGACACTGGATGATAGTGAGATCCATACACTTAAAAAGATATTGATATTGCGCAGGATGGGTATTTCCATCCGGGAAATCCAGCAGCTTTCAAAAGGAACGATACCATTGCAGGAAATTTTGCAAAAGACAGAAAAGAAGGAAGAAGAACTGCAGCAGAATAGTCTGCTTGCACGAAGACTTCTGGACCTGACAAAGGATGAAAAGGACTATGACAGCTTTGATGGTGAATTGTGCTGGCAGGAAGTGCGCGATGCGGCACCATTTGTCGAAGATGTGCATGATATCTATGGCAGAGTGAAAGGAAAGAAGACACGCAGGGACTGGGTGCTTCCACTGCTTGTGATAGTTTGTGTTGCTATTGTTCTTGCCATTGCCGTTCCAACCGGATGGATGCTGTATCGCTCATATGCATACAATACGTTCACCACTGACTTTGCGACAAGCCTTTCCGAAGGAAAGTTCAGGGGTTCACTTCTTGTTCAGCGCAAGACAAGAGTCAAACGTACATCGGGTGATGACATCACTGTTCTCTATAACATGATATTGGATGCAGGAAATGGAAGTCCTGTATGGCATATGCCTGAAGAAGATGATGTCATTCTTGTTTCATTTGGTGAAGGCAGTGCACTGGTTCTGGCACCAGTGGAAGGAACAGAAGGTACAGTTGTCCGCTATATCCAGAAAGATGGTGGGGACTTCATGTATGCAACAGAAGAAATGGAATGGAATGATGTGATGACACTTCTAGTACCAGGACAAAATGAGTAAATGAAAACCGGAGTCAATACGATTCCGGTTTTACTCTATGTTACGTAGTTTTCTTGCAATTTCTCTTGCTTCTGCTTCTTCAAGCCACTGTATGCCATGTTCAGCATCGCGCTTCATGATGATGGCTACACCATGTGCTCCCGGGTCTCTGTAGCTCAATACAGCAATCTGATCATCATAGCGTGGTGAAGGCAGTTCAGCAGCGTTATAGATGATTCTGTATTGTTTACCAAGATCCGGCATAGATAGTTCAACGAGTTCTCTTCTTCCATTGTATGGGTCTTCGAGCTGTTCGCGGATGACTTTGTTGGATTCATAGAAAACGGTATCCATGACATGATCAGATGTATGTGCTACATCAATTTTTGTTTTGGCAGCATCAATATAATATGTACGCATGACAAGATGTCCCTTGATAATATAAGGGGCATTTGCGCCATATAGTGCAACGGTGTACACAAGGTGATGTCTGTATACAAATGGATAATACAGTTTCTGTTCAGCCATAGTTCGTTTCTCCCTGATGACAATCATATAATCAAACAGGAAAATCCGCAAGGCGGAAGAGACTACCTGTTCATTTGCCAAATGCAAAATATCACCATATATTCAAGCAGGTTGCTTAATGATGATTCCTGATAAGGTGGAGATGGCTGTGACAGCCTTTTTAGTTGAAATTGTCATTTTGAATTGTGAGAATTCTCTTGTTTCGTTGAATTGTTTTCCCTGGTGTTATAATACAAAACAGAGGTGAAGACTATGGATATCCGTATTCTGCATTTACTGGATGGTGCCCGCAATGCTGAGGGGCTGACTGTAATTATTGATGTGTTTCGTGCTTTTTCTCTTGAAGCATATTTATATGAATCAGGTGCTGCTTCTATTGTGCCTGTTGGTACTGTAGAAGATGCTTTTTTATGGAAGGAAAAGCATCCTGACTATATTCTTGCCGGGGAAAGAAATGGGAAGAAAGTAGATGGTTTTGATCTTGGAAATGCACCTTCTGCTGTGAAAGATATTGATGTAAAGGGGAAGACCATTATTCATACAACAAGTGCTGGTGTACAGGGGCTTGTCAGTGTGAAAAACAGTAGTGAAATCATTACTGGTGCATTGGTCAATGCTTCTGCGATTGCCCGTTATATACAAAAGAAGAATCCATCTGTTGTGTCACTTGTAGCCATGGGGTGGAATGGTATACGGGAAACAGAAGAAGATGAACTTTGTGCAGCTTACATCAAAAGTATATTGGAAGGAAAACCTATGCAGGATATTATGCAGCAGGCAGATGCGCTTCGTTATACTGAAGGGAAGAAATTCTTTGACCCATCACAACAATCTGTATTCCCAGAAGCAGATTTTCCATTATGTACAGCAGTGGATGTGATGGATTTTGTGATTCATGTAAGACATACTGTTGATGGATTAGTAACGGAGAGGGAGGCTGTATGAAGGAACCAAAACCAGGAAAGAAGTATTTCTTCTTTGATATTGATGGCACTTTGACAGATGACGCCACACATAAGATTGTGCCTAGCGCCTATGAAACATTGAAGAAACTGGAAGCCAATGGACACTTTGTTGCGATTGCGACAGGTCGTGTTCATTACAAAGCAGTGTCTTTTACGAATTCGATTAACATCCATAATCTTGTATGTTCTGGTGGTGGGTGTCTTGTGATCAATGATGAAGTAGTGGATAACCAGTATCTTGATCATGATGAGGCAATTGAACTGCTGCGCAATGCGGATGAAAGAGGTATTGGCTGGATATTGATTCTTGATGACACAGAGAAGGTTTATATGAGAGATCTTCGTTTCCTGGAACAGGCAGGAAGAAGAACAGAACTGACAACATATATTCTGGATCCGGAACTGGATTATACAAAACTGGAGGGTATTCTGAAGATTTATCTTGCTATGACAGAGGAAGAGGAAAAGGATAATCCATGGATCAATACCGCTACCATTGGGCATCTGCGCATGGGTAAAGGCTATTGTGTATGGCAGTATGACAAGAAGAAGGAAGGTATATTGCGGATGATGAAACATCTTGGTGCAGATCCTTCTGATGTCGTTGTATTTGGAGATGCGGTCAATGACCTTGTGATGTTTGATCCGATGTGGTTTTCCATAGCCATGGGAAATGGTATGGAGGAATTGAAGAAGAAAGCGGATTATGTAACCGCAAAGAATACAGAAGATGGTATAGAAAGGGCATGTAAGAAGTTTGGGTGGATATGATGGAAATGACAAAAGAAGTAATGGAAAGCATATTGGATGCATATGCATATGAAATTGTATTTGTGGACAGAAACCACAGTGTGCAATACATGAACAAAACAGCAAGGGAAAGATATGGTGAACGTGTAAAGATCGGTTCATCTTTATTCAATTGCCACAATGAAAACAGCAGACACAAAATAGAAGCGTTCCTTGAAAGAGCAGATGCTGGTGAAGAAGGCGAGTTCTTTGAAGTGCTGAATGGAAAGACTGGAGAAAGAGAATTCTTTGTGCCTGTAAGAGACAAAGATAATAAGGTTATTGGCTACTTTGAACGCCATGAAATGCCATGGAGTAAAGAAGATCCTTCACATACAGTAAAAGAATATTGGAAGAATCGCATCTGATATTGCGTTAACCAAGCGGTTATGGTACTATTCTTTCTGCGTGAAATGCGCATCACTGTTCCGCTGACAGTTTGTACATGGGTCAAGAACAGATGATCATACGTACAGATGGAGGAAAGAAAGATGAATCTCGGTTTAGTAGACAAGATCACAAAAGATCAGCTTCGCAATGACATTCCTGATTTCAAGGTCGGTGACACAGTTAAGGTTGACGTCCGTATCAGAGAAGGTCAGAAGACAAGAATCCAGGCTTATGAAGGTGTAGTAGTTGACCGTTCCAATGGTGGTATTGGAGCAACATTCACAGTTCGTAAGATTTCTTCCGGTGTCGGCGTACAGAGAACATTCCCTGTACATTCCCCGATCATCGATAAGATTACAGTAGTTCGTCATGGTAAGGTCAGAAGAGCCAAGCTATCCTATCTCAAGGGTCTGTCCGCTAAGAACGCTCGTATCAAGGAAGATCGTCGTTAATGCGAAGAAGGGTATCACGGTTGTGATACCTTTTTCTTTTTATAGCGATGCCATCATCGCTTTTTTATTCTGTTTTGGTGTACAATATCTGGTGTTATGAAAAAAGACAGAAAGAAAAAAGAAACAGGTGAAGGTGAAGAAAGCCTGACACATGAAATACTGGACTTCCTCAAAGATATGCTGATATCTCTTGTGGTAGTTCTCTTTGTTGTGCACTTCATAGTGCGGCCTGTACAGGTAGTAGGTCATTCTATGGACCCGACTCTGCAGGATGGTTCCTATGGTGTTTCTGACATCATTGGTACAAAGCTTGGTTCTATTGACCGCTTTGATATTGTCATCGTCTATGTCGAAGAAAAAGATGAATACATTGTCAAGCGGGCAATAGGACTTCCAGGAGAAACAGTGTCTTACTCTGGTGGAGTGCTGTATATCAATGGTGAAGAAATGGATGAACCATTCCTTGATCCATCTTTTGTCTCTTCTTATCAGGAAGGACCATTTATGACAGATGTCGAACCGATTACATTAGGTGAAGATGAATATTTCTGTCTTGGTGACAACCGTCCACATTCTACCGATTCCCGGTTTTATGGACCATTTCATAAAGATGATATCGTTGCCAAAGGCATTACAGTATTCTGGCCGTTAAATGCATTTGGGGTGAAATCATGGTAAAGGTACAGTGGTATCCAGGGCATATGGAAAAAGCCCGGCGGGAGATGAATGAAAGACTGAAATCGGTGGATATGATCATCGAAGTATGTGATGCCCGCATTCCCGAAGCAAGCCGTAATCCGATGCTTGCGTCCATGGCTTTACAAAAGCCCAGGCTCATCATCCTTGCCAAGTGTGACCTCGCGGATCATGAAGTAACCGAACAATGGATCCGTTATTACAAGAAGGAAAATACAATGGCAATTGCTATTGATCTCATGCATGATAACAAAGCAGGACAAAAAGTAGTGCGAGCCTGCAAACAGCTGATGGAACCGCTCAATGCAAAAAAGAAGGCAAGGGGAATCAATCCCCGTGCTGCCCGTGCCATGGCAGCGGGTATTCCTAATGCTGGTAAGAGTACGCTCATCAACCGCATTGCCGGAAAGAATACCGTCAAGGCAGCTGACAAGCCAGGTGTGACACGGAGTCTTACATGGATTCATGCGGATCCTGCACTGGATCTGTTGGATACACCAGGGGTACTATGGCCAAAGTTTGAGGATGAAAAGACAGGTTCATTGCTTGCGGCACTTGGAGCGATCAATGAAAATATCCTGGATCTGAAATTTATTGCCATGGATACCATCCATGTCATTCAGGATGATTATCCAGGTTTATTAGAAAAGGAATTTGATGTTGAGGGTGTCAATCCAAATGGCATGTTAAAGGCAATAGCAGAAAAGAGAAACCTTGTTTCTCCAGAAGGCAGGGCTGACACAAAGCGTGCTGCTTCTGTCTTTCTGCATGAACTAAGACGTGGCAAATATGGTGGATTGACTTTGGAGAGACCAGATGAAACGGATACGCAAAACATGTCCGAATGATTATGAACATGCTTTCTGGAAAGAAGGAAAATATGTGCTTGGCCTGGATGAAGCAGGCAGGGGACCGTTGGCTGGTCCATTATCTGCAGCTGGTGTTATCTTTCCTATCGGTTATGAAAATCCGGATATTTATGATTCCAAATCACTGAGTGAAAAGAAGCGCGATGCTCTGTATGAAACAATTATGGAAGATGCACTCTGGTTTGAAATTATAGAAGTAGGGGTAGAAGAAATTGATAAGCTGAACATCTACCGGGCTGATCAGAAGGCATTTGGAGAGATTGCATCTCACAGCTTTGCGGATGTGATATTGACCGATGCCATGCCATTACCGGAAGAAAAACGGGAAGTGATTGATCTTGTCAAAGGAGACCAGAAGAGCATTTCCATTGCGGCTGCTTCGATTCTTGCCAAAGTGACAAGGGACAGAATCATGAAGGCATATGATGAACTTTATCCACAATATGGGTTTGCCAAAAACAAAGGCTATGGTACAAAACAGCATATGGAAGCCATTGACCAGTATGGCATAACACCGATTCATCGCCGTTCTTTTGGACCAGTTTGTTATAAACAGGAAAAATTAGATCTTTTTTAGCGGGGAATTCCCCGTTTTTTTAGTACGTATATAGTGGAGGTGCATATGAACAGAAATACATTGATTCATCTTTCCCTTTGCTATCAGGGTAACTGGGACAAGATACATAGGGCTTTGTTAATGAAAGAAAAGGCAGAAGAAACCACATTGCCAGTGCAGGCGATTACGATTGTTGATCAGGAATATCCTGCATGTCTTTTGAAGTTAGCGGAACCGCCATGGGTGTTGTTCTATGAAGGGGATATAACTTTATTGAAACGCAGGATGATATCTATCGTTGGTTCAAGAAAGATGACCCTCTATGGCAAACAGGTTACCGATATTGCTGCAGATATATTGAAGAAGGACTTTGTCATTGTCTCAGGTCTTGCCATGGGAGTGGATGGTGAAGCACATAGAAGAGCATTAGAGGGTGGAAAGACCATTGGTATCATCGGTCATGGTCTTGATATTACCTATCCATCCTGCAACAAAGATATCTATGCTGAGATGCGCAAAACCGGTCTCATCCTTTCTGAATATCCCTATGGTACACCGATCCGCAAACAGTATTTTCCATTCAGAAACAGGATCATTGCGGCCCTTGGCGAAAAGCTGATCGTGACAGAGGCGGCTTTTAATAGCGGTACATTGCATACGGTGAATGCAGCACTTGCCTTAGGAAAAGACATTTACTGTTTTCCCTATCCTTTTGATAGTGCTGAAGGTTCTTTGTGCCTTGAACTCATGAAGGAGGGAGCGGGAATTCTCGCCAATAGAGAAGATATCGCACAATTGCAGGGGTGTTCTTGATAGTTGAAATTCCGATATATTTAGTGTAACGTTGTGAATGTTGAATTTTATGCGAACTGAAAGGCAGGAGTGAATATGAAGAATCTTGTGATTGTAGAGTCTCCCTCAAAATCCAAGACAATTGGCAAATATCTTGGCAAAGATTACACCGTTGTGTCCAGTAAAGGACATATCCGTGATCTTGCCATCAAGGGCAAAGAAGGACTTGGGGTAGATATTGAAAATGATTTTGCACCGGTCTATGAGGTGTCCAAGGATAAAAAGGATATTGTGGCTGAATTGCAGAAGGAAGCTGAGAAGGCAGACCAGGTCTATCTCGCAACCGACCCGGACCGAGAAGGGGAAGCAATTTCCTGGCATCTTGCCCAGGTGCTTGGTCTTGATGAAAGTGCAGTGGACAGGGTGACATTCCATGAAATTACAAAGAAAGCTGTGCAGGAAGCATTTGCTTCACCACGTGCCATCGATATGGACCTTGTCCATTCACAGGAAACACGCCGGATTCTGGACAGAATCATCGGTTTCAAGCTTTCCAAACTGTTGAAGAACAAAATCAAATCCAAATCTGCTGGCCGTGTGCAGTCAGTCGCATTGAAGCTGATTGTGGAAAGGGAAAAGGAAATCAAGGCATTTGTGCCAGAGGAATACTGGACACTGGATGCTACATTCCTCAAGGATGATATTTCCTTCCATGCAGCATTGTCCAAAATCAATGGTGAAAAGGCAGAACTGCACAATGAACAGGACGCAACAGCTGCCTATGAGGCATGCCTTGGTCCATTCACTGTTTCTTCGATCAAAACAAGTGAACGTTCCCGCAAGCAGCCACTTCCTTTCATCACTTCCACATTACAGCAGGAAGCGAGTACAAAGCTTGGCTTTGCAGCAAAGCGGACGATGTCCATTGCCCAGCGGCTGTATGAAGGTATTGATGTCGGTAATGGACAGGAAGGTCTTATCACCTATATGCGTACGGATAGTACAAGACTTTCTGATGTGTTCATCCGTGATGCCCGTGGTGTTATTGAACAGGAATATGGCAAGGAGTACCTTGGGTATTATCATGCAAAAAATGATGCCAATGCCCAGGATGCCCATGAAGCTATCCGTCCGACAAATCTTGCGAATACGCCAGAAAAGATCAAAGATCATCTGACAGCAGAGCAATACAAGCTCTACAAGATGATTTATGCAAGAGCGCTCGCATCACTGATGGCACCCGCAAAGACAAATGCCATGACGGTCATCCTTTCCAGAAATGGCTATGACTTTACGGCAAATGGTTCCAAGCTCATCTTTGATGGTTTCCTGAAGGTGTATAAGGATTATGATTCGAGCAAAGATGTCATCCTGCCTTCTTTAAATGAAGGGGAACAGCTTGAAGCGAAAGAACTTTCCAAAAACCAGCATTTTACAGAACCACCTGCCCGTTATACCGAAGCAAGACTCATCAAGGCAATGGAAGAAGAAGGTATTGGCAGACCTTCTACTTATGCGATGATCATCGATACCATTCAGGCAAGAGGCTATGTTACCCTTGATCGTGTTTCTGAAAAATCAAGGACAAAGGTCTTCCGTCCGACAGATCAGGGCACACTGACAACGGAGAAACTCGATGAATTCTTCTCTTCCATCATCAACGTCAGATACACCGCAGAAATGGAAAGTGAACTCGACCATATTGCGGATGGCAATGCAAAGGAACTCGATATTCTCACTGACTTCTGGCAGAAGTTTGAACCATTGCTCGATAAGGCCTATGAAGGCATGGAGAAAGTACAGCCGGAGAAGGTTGGTGAACTTTGTCCGGAATGTGGTGGAGAACTTGTATACCGCAATGGCCGTTTTGGCAAGTTTATTTCCTGTTCCAACTTTCCAACCTGCCGCTATACCCGTCAGATTGAAAAAGAAAAGGAAAAACCTGAGCCAACAGGCAGATTTTGTCCGGATTGCGGCAGTGAACTGGTGAAGAGAAAGAATCGCTTTGGTTCTTATTTCATCGGCTGTTCGAATTATCCAAAATGCCATTACATGGAGAATCTGAATGGTGAGCGCGTCTATTCCAAAGCTGACAAGAAGGCGATGGAAAAGAAGGAAGAAGGCGCAACCACGAAAAAGAAAACAACCCGCAAGAAGACTACTGCCAAAAAGACAACAGCGACAAAGAAGAAGACAACAACCCGTAAGAAAAAGGCTGTTGAGGAGAGTGCGGAATGAAGGCAAAGGTAATTGGTGCCGGACTTGCCGGATGTGAAGCGGCATGGCAGCTTGCAAAGCGTGGTATTGAAACAGATTTGTATGAAATGAAGCCACACAAGCATTCCCCTGCCCATCATGCGGATACTTTTGCGGAACTTGTTTGTTCAAATTCACTGCGCTCGGATGCGTTGACCAATGCGGTCGGTCTTCTCAAAGAAGAAATGCGCACCATTGGCTCATTGATCATGGAAGCAGCGGACGCGACACGCGTACCAGCAGGCAGTGCTCTTGCGGTAGACAGGGAAGGCTTTTCCCAATATGTCACAGATAAGATCAATGACAATCCATTGATTCATATCGTGGATGAAGAAGTAACAGAAATACCGGATGGTCCATGTGTCATTGCGACAGGACCGTTGTCGAGTGAAGGGATGGTAGAAGCCATTGGAAAGCTGATTGATTCCAAATATTGTTATTTCTATGATGCAGCAGCCCCGATTGTGACCGCAGAGTCCATCGATTTTACAAAGGCATATCGTAAGAGCCGTTATGACAAAGGCAGTGCGGACTATGTCAATTGTCCAATGGACTTTGATGAGTTTAATGCTTTCTATGAAGCTGTAGTTACGGCAAAGACAGCAGAACTGCACAGTTTTGAAAAGGAAGTTTACTTTGAAGGCTGTATGCCATTTGAAGTGATGGCAAAACGTGGCCGGGATACATTGTTGTTTGGACCGATGAAACCGGTTGGTCTTGAACATGATGGCGTACGTCCATATGCGGTGGTACAGCTGCGGCAGGACAATGCCAAAGCATCGCTTTATAACATTGTCGGTTTCCAGACACATCTTACCTGGGGTGAGCAGAAGCGCATCATCCATATGATACCGGGTCTTGAAAATGCAGAGATTGTCCGTTATGGAGTCATGCACAGGAATACATATATCAATTCGCCGACTGCTCTGAATGAAGGCTATCAGTTCAAAGACAGAAATGATCTTTTCTTTGCTGGGCAGATGACAGGTGTGGAAGGCTATATTGAAAGTGCTGCAAGTGGTATGCTGGCGGGTATCAATCTGGCTCATGTCATGCATGATGAATCGATTACGAGACCAGGTTCTTCGACAATGATTGGTGCTATGGCGTATTACGTCACCCATGCGGATCCTGCCCATTTTCAGCCGATGAATGCCAACTTCGGCATTATGCACCTCGATACAGCAGTGAAGAAAAAAGACCGTAAGGCTGCTTATGCGCCACAATCCCTTGCGATCATAGAAAAGCTGATGAAAGATCATGCGCTTTGAAAAACAACTGGAACGTTTCCTGCATCACATTGAGATGAAGGGAACAGGTTCCAAAGATACAAATGATGCATACCGGCGTGATGTCACAAGGTTTCTCACATTTCTTGAGGAAGAAGATGTTTCTTCCTTTGAAGAAGTGGACAAACTGTTGATCAGCACCTATTTTACAAAGCTGCGCAGTGGTGAAATTGGTGGCAAACCATTGTCCAATGCGACATATGGCAGAAACCTCTCGGCTCTGAAGTCATTCTGGCGTTATCTGAACCTGTATGAAGGTATCAGTAATAATCCTGTACGGGCATTTCATCATGCCACAAAGGGAAGACATCTTCCAGAGTATCTCACCTTTGATCAGATGGAAGCCATGCTTTCTACATTTGATCTTTGTGATGCGGTACAGTTAAGAGACAGGTGTATCCTTGAAACGATGTATGCCTGTGGGCTTCGTGTATCAGAATGTGCAGGCATACGCATACGGGATGTCAATCTTGCGGAAAGATATCTTTCTGTACTTGGTAAAGAAAGCAAGGAAAGAATGGTGCCGATGTATCCACGATGTGCATCACTATTGAAGGTGTACATGGAACAGGCACGTCCTCAGTTTATGGTAAACAAAGAAGAAAATGGCATTCTCTTTGTCAACCAGAAAGGGAATCCCATTTCTTCCCGTTCTATCCAGAACATTACGGATAAGGCTGCGAAAAATGCAGGGCTTTACATCCATGTCCATCCGCATATGATCCGCCATTCGTTTGCGACACATATGCTCGACAATGGTGCAGATCTTCGGGTTGTGCAGGAATTGTTAGGGCATGCCAATCTTTCTACCACACAGATCTATACCCATGTGACAGAGGACAGGTTACGAAAGGTTGTGGAAAGTGCCCATCCACATGCTAAGAAAAACGCGCAAAACAGATAAAAAAACTTTTCAAGGATGCGTTGCTATGCTAATATAGGCAAGGCATCCTTTTTTGATGGGCTTTTTATGCCCTGTGGATGTACTTCTCACACAGTGAATTCACCATCCCGTGCATAGTCATTTCTATGTTGCTGGTGTTCGAAACTGTGGCGGAAAACAACGGAAAGTGAGGTAAATAAAAAATGACTGTTGTTTCAATGAGGAAAATGCTTGAGAACGGTGTTCATTTCGGTCATCAGACACGTAAGTGGAACCCACAGATGAAGCCGTTCATCTACACTGCCAAGAACAATGTTTACATCATTGACCTGGCAAAGACACAGGAACAGCTTGAAAAAGCATATGATGCACTGAAGAAGATTGCTGAAGATGGTGGTAAGATTCTGTTCGTTGGTACAAAGAAGCAGGCACAGGCTACTATTCTTGAAGAAGCAATCCGTTCCGGCAGCTTCTATGTCAACCAGAGATGGCTCGGTGGTACTCTGACTAACTTCAGAACAATCCAGAAGTCCATCAAGAAGCTCGTTGACATCGAAGAAATGGAAGCAAATGGTACAATCCAGCACTACACAAAGAAGGAACAGGCTCTTATGCTCAAGCAGAAGGATAAGCTTGAAAACTTCCTTGGTGGTATCAAGGAAATGAAGAAGCTTCCTGATGCGCTGTTTGTTGTAGACCCGCTCGAAGAGCACAATGCTGTTGATGAAGCACGTAAGCTCAACATTCCTGTATTCGCATTGATCGATACAAATGCTGACCCAACCAAGGTTACATATCCAATTCCTTCTAACGATGATGCAGTTCGTTCCATCAAGCTCATGGTTTCCCTTGTCGCTGATGCAATTGTTGAAGCTAAGGGTGGTGTTCTTGAAGCTGCTCACCAGGAAGAAGAAGGTGAAGACATCACAATGAAGGATGTCATCATCAATGTTGAACAGCAGGCTGCTGAATATGAACGCAGAAGAAGACAGAAGTATGAAGAACGCCGTGCACAGATGGCTGCCAACAACCGTGGCAAGTACAATGGTGAACGCCGTGTCTTCCGCAGAGACAACCGTAACAATACTGCAGTTGCAAAACCAGCTGAAAAGGCTGAAGGTGCAGCAGAAGAAACAGTGAAGGAGGAAAACTGATTCATGGCAAACGTTACAGCCGCAATGATCAAGGCACTTCGTGAAAAGACAGGTGCCGGCATGATGGATTGCAAGAAGGCACTTGTTGAAAGCGATGGCAATGAAGAAATGGCTATTGACTGGCTCCGTAAGAAGGGCGTAGCCAATGCTGCAAAGAAGGAAGGCAGAATTGCTGCTGAAGGTCTTTCCAGAATTCTCGTCAAGGGCAATAAGGCTGCTATTGTCGAAGTAAACTCTGAGACAGACTTCGTCGCAAAGAATGACAAGTTCCTTGCACTTCTCGATACAACACTCGAAACAATCATTGATTCCAATGCTAAGACTGTAGAAGAAGCTCTTGCTCTTGCTACAGCTGATGGCACACTGAACGATACATTCGTCAATGCTGTTGCTATCATCGGTGAAAAGATTACACTGAGAAGATTCGAAATCGTTGAAAAGGCTGACGATGAAGAATTCGGTGCATATATGCACCAGGGTGGCAGAATCTCCGCTCTGGTTGTTGTCAAGGGTTCCAACGATCCGCAGGTTGCCAAGAACATGGCTATGCAGGTTGCTTCCATGAATCCGACATACGTTTCCAGAAACGAAATGCCACAGGAAAAAGTTGAACATGAACGCCAGATTCTTATGGATCAGCTTGCTTCCGACGAAAAGCTTGCTAACAAGCCGGAGAAGGTTAAGGCTGGTATTGTTGAAGGCCGTCTTTCCAAGGAACTCCAGGATATGTGCCTTGTTGACCAGATCTTCTTCCTTGATCAGGATCTGAAGTGCGGTCAGTACCTCAAGAACAACGACGCTGAAGTACTTTCCTTCGTTAAGTACACAGTTGGTGAAGGTATTGAAAAGAAGCAGGACGACTTCGCTGCTGAAGTTGCTGCT
Organism: uncultured Erysipelotrichaceae bacterium; assembly: GCA_949289855.1. Classification (GTDB taxonomy): domain Bacteria; phylum Bacillota_I; class Bacilli_A; order Erysipelotrichales; family Erysipelotrichaceae; genus Bulleidia. Next base: position 471 of record CASEPS010000058.1, on the reverse strand, counting down.
ATGGCACAGAAGTAATCTTCTATCCAGTAATCAATATAAGGGAATGTGAATTGTCACATTTCCTTTTTTTATCTTTTTGTGAGGAAATCCGCATTTTCCGGGTACATAGATAAGTGAAAGGAGGATGCACAAATGCTAGAAAATAACATCCAACAACCAATCTTCCGTAAGGCTATACGTGACCTTACGCTTATGGATGATGTATTTATGCGCACTGTCATGAAAGACATCCGATGCGCAGAGTATGTGCTTCGCATCATCCTGGACAATTCCGATCTTGTTCTTGATGGAGGTTACCCGGAGGCTGATATGCATAACCTCTGGGGCAGATCTCTCATCATGGACTTCATCGGATGGAACTTCAGAGAACACACACATTACAACATTGAGGTGCAGAATCTTGAGGCACGTGCTTCACCAGATTTCTGCCTCTACTGTTACAGTATGCTTTCTTCATATACTTTGAAGAAG
>CASEPS010000057.1 GCA_949289855.1 uncultured Erysipelotrichaceae bacterium | reverse complement strand
TTCCGGTGTCAGAGTCTTTTCGTTTACGCTGTAAACGATTGTTGGCAGATCGTTTCCTGCAGGAGCAGAGATAACAACCTTCTTAGCACCAGCATCGATATGAGCCTGGGACTTAGCCTTGCTTGTATAGAAGCCTGTGCATTCAAGAACTACATCAACATTGAGTTCACCCCATGGGCAGTTCTTTGCATCCTTTTCAGCATAGATGCGGATCTCATGACCGTCGACTGTAATTGTACCCTTTTCATCGTCGGAAGAGATTTCGTGACCCCACTTACCGTGAGTTGTGTCATACTTCAGAAGGTATGCCAGCATAGAAGGTGTTGTCAGGTCGTTGATAGCAACTACCTCATAACCTTCAGATACGAACATCTGTCTGAAAGCAAGACGACCGATACGTCCAAAACCATTAATTGCAACTCTTACATCTGTCATAATTGTCTTTTCTAGACCTCCTTTGTTGCGCTTAAATTATAGAATGACATATACTGTTAGTCAATTGAGAAAATTGTCACATGTGGCACAAAAAGTGAAATTGACTCCATTTTGAAAAGCGGTTTCAATAATGAGACCGCTTTTCACCTATCAATATGATTCATTCATGTTTAAAGGCTTCTTCGAAACAGACAAAGCCTGGGTCACATTTGTGGCATCTGTACCAAACAATTTGTTGAATAATTCATAATTGTTGATACGCACCATGACACTGTCATACTTCTTCTTTTGCGCATTGGGAAACATCGGATCAAGGTTTTCCGCACCCGATGTATGGAAATGCACATATGGTCTTTCCGCAAGACATGCATTCAGTAATTTCACAAGTGAAACACTATCGAGATACACAAGCTCATCCACATAGAGGTTTGTGCCCTGCATGCGCACTGCCGCATAACCATCAATTCTGTCATGGCTGTTGAAATAGCCGATGATCTTTCCACCGGTGGAAATAATCTCCTTGCGGTATGTCACAAAGTCTTTGAGATCACGTGTATAGAAACCATTGAACCTGCGGATATAGGCACTATAGACCTTTAACATATCCAGAGCCTTTACTTCATAGGCAATGCCAAATGGGGAAACGCGTTTAAGATCCCTTCTTCTGATCATATACCCATTGCGTGGGAAGGCGCTTCTGAACCCAAATGGTTCATATAATGCAGGTTCTTCTGTTTTAATAAATGTCAGTAATTCCGAATGTTCACAGGCATCTGTCACCGTCCGCAAGAGATCATGCATATATCCCCTGTTGCGATACTCCGGTAAGGTTGCGACTGCGGTAATCATACTGATGGAAAGCACCTTGCCATTGAACATCATGGCATGGGGAATACGGGTGAGGGTAGAAACAATCTTTCCATCTTCTTTCGAAACATAACAATATGAAGGATCCCAGCGGTTCTTCCCAAAGAATTCCAGAAATCCCGGATCTTCATCCGGAAAGCAGATTTTCCACAATTCCCTGAGCTCTGCAAGATCTTCTTTCACTGCTTTGACGATCATGATCATTCCTCCCTTTCTTCATATTCCGCATCTATGACATCACCTCGTTGTATTGAGGTTTTCTCATAGGCATCACGCTGCTGTTCATACAGCTTCTCTGCTTCTTTTCTTGTCTTGTTAATATAGAACCTTGTCCGTATTGTACCAATAATTGACATGATGGCAAACACCAGCAACAATGGCAATAGAAATGGCATAATGAATGCAAAAAGGAAGAAGACAACAACAATGATTAACAATATTGCCCAGATTCCATCAAATCTGTACATATCAGTTTCCTCCTTTCTCTGCCAGTTCATGAATTCTCACAAACCGGTGTTTCATACCACTTTTGGAAACAGGTGTACCTGTTTTCTCCTCATACAGTGCACACAACTCCAGCAGTGAAGCCTCGGGATTTTCCTTGCGCAGATCCATGACCGTCTGCAGCTTCTCTCCCGGGTGTAAATGCATTTCTTCAATGCGGGCAATATCCTCCAGCTGTTTTCTTGCGGCAGTCTGTGACTTGACCTCATTTGCCACATCACAGTTGTTCAACCGGGTAAGGCTGTTTGTAAAATCACGGGAAATCCGGATGTTTTCAAACTTCATGACCGCATCATTGGCACCGATAATCCTGAGAAAATCCGCAATCTTCTCAGCAGCCTTGATATAGACAACATACTTGCTGCGGCGCGATATCATCCGTGCTCCGATATCAAACCGTTTCAACAATTCAATGAGAAATCGGGCATGTTCCTCATTGGAAGCCGTAATCTCCAGGTGGTAATTTGTCTTCTCTGGTGGATTGACACTGCCCGAGGCAAGAAATGCCCCACAGAGGTAAGCCCTGGCATTAGAATCACTGCTCACGATCTTCTGCAACGGTCTTTCCAACAGGCCCCTTGCACTATAAATACCGAGGTCTCTCAAGATTTCTACCGCATCGGTATAAATTCTGAGTCCATAAATCAGATTCTTATGCAGATTCATCTTCCGTTTGACCGAAAGATTGATTTCCGCATTGTAGCGTTCCTTGATCAATCGATACACCGTACGGGCAACTGCCGCATTTTCCAAAGTGACAGAAATACCCATACCCCGCGTAGAAAAGGAAAGGGAAGAACTCATCTGGATGAGGGCGGACAGCTCAGCCCTTGCATCATTGCCAGCCAGTTCTATAGCGGCTGTTTCATTTTTTACATCTGCTGAAAATGACATCAGATCACCCCATTGAGCAGGTCTTCTGTCACCTGATGAATCTTATGTGCATCATGCCGTATGAGACCACCATCAAAGTCAAGCAATGACCTTCTGATAACCTCATAGTCATGTTTATCTTCTTTCAACAATACAGGACTTGCATGTTCTGCTTCATATCTTTTGATATTCTCAGCAGGTATTGCATCATCTGCGACAATCACCGTATCCACAAGTACCCCATGTGTACGCAATGCCTGTACATGGTCTTCTACACTATACCCATCTGTTTCACCAGGCTGTGTCATCGCATTACAGAAATACACCTTGCGTCCCTTTGCCCGATACAACGCATCCTGGATGCCGGGAATGATGACATTCGGCAGAATGCTTGTGTAGACAGAACCAATTCCAAAGATGATGAGATCTGCCTGTTCAATGGCTTTGACAGCCTCTGGTGTTGCCTTGACATCTTCCTGGTAGAACACCCTGGCAATCCGGTTATCGATATGAGGAATGTTTGCTTCCCCGGCAACGATAACCCCATCTGCCATACGGGCATATAGTGTGATGACCTCGGTTGTTGCAGGAATAATTTCACCACGGACATTGAGGACATCGTCTACGATACGGATCGCATCAAAGAATGAACCACTCTGCTTTGTCAAAGCCGTCAATATGAGATTGCCAAGATTATGACCGGCAATATCCTGTTCGGTACCATCCGGATCATCAAACCGGTAGTCCATAAGATTGGAAAACAATGTTTCCTGATCCGCAAGGGCAACCATGACATTGCGGATATCTCCCATGGCAGGAATATTAAACTGTCTTCTCAGTCTTCCCGTAGAACCACCATCATCCGCTACGGTCACAATAGCTGAGATATGGGTATTGCAAATATCTTTGATACCACGGCAGATCTGGGCCTGTCCATGACCCCCACCGATAACCACAACCTTACGCTTCATTTTTGATCCACTCCTTTTCATCCCGGTGCTCTTTGTAACAATTGTACACATGGCGGTAGTGATCATAGAGGAAGTTCGTAATGGTCACAGAACGATGCTGACCACCTGTACAGCCTATCGCAACCGTAAAGTGGTTTTTGCCTTCTTTCTTATATTGCTCAAATGCATAATCGAGGAAGGAAAGCAGTCGTTTGACAAATTCCTGCGTCTCATCTTTTTCCATGACATAGTTATAGACACAGGCATCATTGCCAGAATATGGTCTTAACTGCACTTCCCAGAATGGATTAGGAAGAAAACGCACATCGACCATCAGGTCCGCATCCATCGGTACACCATACTTGTAGCCAAAAGACACAAAGGAAATGGAGAAAGATGGCATAGCCGACTTGGCAAAATATTGTTCGAGTCTTCTCTTGAAATCTTTTTCAGAGAGGAATGTTGTATCAATACAGATAAAGGAATTGTTTATGTTGCGGGCAAACATCTGTCTTTCCACAGAAATTGCTTCATCCAGCGTATTGCACTGGTTGCTCAACAGCAGTGGATGCATACGCCTTGTGCTCTTATAGCGGTGTAATAAAACCGCATCCGAACAATCAAGAAACAACACCGATATCTCAATGTTCTGTCCCCGTAACCCTCTTAAAAACTCCGGAAAGTCCACTGCACTTGTACAGAGTGCCACATAGCTGTAGCGGGGGTCTGTAGAACTTTCAATCATGTCCACAAGGATGGATATCAATTGGACTGGGAAGTTATCCATGACATGATATCCCATATCTTCAAGAATTCTGGCGGCTGTGGATTTGCCCGCACCGGACATACCACTGACAAGAATGACTTTTTTCTTCTTTTCGTTTTCCATACTATCACCCGCTTCATTTTAGCATCCATGGCACATGTTCACAACGCTATCGGGCGTGCCATGACCATTCCAAAAGAAAAAGTCATCGCAATGATGACTTATCCCTGATATTTACGGCGGGAAGAAGAAAGATTATCGCAATAATACCTGACAGTCATATCAGGATCATATTGTTCATGACAACTGTTGATATAACAATCTCCCTCAAGCATACATGAAGTCATTGCCTTGCATGCTGCTTCGACTTCTTCCTTGTTGTCCCTGTTATCACCAATCAGCTGACCACAGGTCACTTCCAATGCATTCCATCCATTCACATGAAACTCACGTTTCTTGAACTCAATGATATTTTCATATTTCTGTTCGCTTTCCATACGCCGCCTCTTTGATTTTCGTTGAATTTAACAGCATTATAACACAATTACAGCAGATTATATGTCCAGTTATGATCAGTTTCCTTGAGAATATCCTCCAATTCGAGAAGATCGCGGATAACGCGGTTCGGTCTTGAACGGGTAATTCTCTTCAGTCCCTTTTCACTTGTCACATAACCGATGGAATAAACACAGGCTCTTCTTGCCATGCGCACATCCCTGGCATGGTCACCAATATAGACACAATTGTCATGACCACGTTTGAGTTCTGCACAAATTCTGCGCAATGCATCTGGTGCTGGCTTGGCTTTCTTATACACCTCAGCACCCATTACCATATCAATATAATCATCGAGGTCGAATTCGGAAATCCAATACCGGCAGTTATCTGTCGGACGGGATGTCACTACCCCTACCGTATAGCCATTCCGCTTCAGCCACATGAGCACTTCCAGGGCATGTGGCATCGTATTGACAAGACCAAGAGCAGGCAGATTTGCCTGGAAGGCACGGAATTCCGTTGTCAGTTCATTGGGGTCTTCCCCTTTAAACAACCTGGCAATTTCCTTGCGGTCATTAGCCCCGAACACTTCAATCTGTGTGCGGTCATCGAAATCATCTACCGTACGGTACTTGTCAAACAGATACCGGTAACTTTCATTGACCATTGCCTGGGTGTCCATCAGCGTACCATCAAAGTCAAACAGGACAAGTGGCTTTGTGGTCATCTTCCGCTTACGGTTGAACGCATAGAGCACAAGGGCAAACAAAGCTGTCGCAAGGCCTGGAATGCTGAGCATCGGTGTCATGTTCACTCTTCCATAGAGCGCAACATTGACAAAGAAGCGCGAAGCACCAATCCAAAGCAAAGCCAATGCGGCCGCATCACCTCTGTGTTTGTCATTGAAGAAGCGGCGGTACACAAACTGCAGCATCAGGTAGCCAAGCATATCCACACCGACAACCAGAATGATGCGCCATGAAGTAAAGGCATCCGGAATGCGGGCAATGGCCATGGCAAGCAATACCTGTGGCATGGCACAGTCCAATGTCCTCAAGAAAGACATGTAGTTCTTTCTTGTATAAATAAACAGGAAGATACTCGCAAAGAGAATACCACCCAGTGTTTCAAAGCCATCATAGAAGAACAGCAGGAATCGTTCGAAGTGAACAAATCCATTTTCTGCATACCAGGCAAGGCGTGCACCAAGCAGGCCAAAGAAGACACAGCCAAGGAAGATGTCCTGTGAAAATGCTTTTACATATCCATTGCGGCGCATCTCCTGCCGGAACAGAAGATAAGCGATAAATGCCGCAATCAGTACGGCAATACCCGACCAACGGATAACGATTCCATCAAACATGCTTATTCCTCCTTTCCGCAGAACATTCTGAATCTGTCTTTGATTTCCCGGCTCGAGGAGAAACCATCTCTCTGCAGACGGAAATTGGTTACTGCAGATTCGAGCAGAATGCGCATATTGCGACCTGCACTGACTGGTAATACAACTGTAGGTACAAGTACATCCAGTATTTTTGTATAGTGCATGGTTTCGTCGCCAATGCGGTTATATTCATCTGATTCACGGAATTTGACAAGGTTGATAACCATATCCACTGCCGAACGGTCATTGAGAGCACTGGCACCAAACATCTTTTCGACATCGATAATACCAATACCGCGGATCTCAAGAAGTCCTTTGATGATCTTTGGGGCATGGCCAAAAATCTTGTTGTGGATGTGTTCCACATCTACCCGGTCATCAGAAATGAGCACCTGTCCATCACGGATGAGTTCCAATGCGGTTTCCGACTTACCCATACCACTTTCACCTGTGATCAGTACACCAACACCATAAACACTCATCAATGTGCCGGAAATGGTGTCTTCTCTTGCAAGACGTTCATCCAGATATGTGACAAGATCGACAACAAGACGGTATGTCTCCATGCTTGTTCTCAAGATCGGAAAGTTCTGCTTTTCCGCAATTTCTTTCAGAATAGGGGGCAGTTCATTGTTTTTGGTAATGATGATCATCGGCGTATAGCCATCGGTAATCATCGGGAAACGCGCACGTTGTTCTTCTTCCGTCATCGTCCGGATAAATTCTGTTTCCTTGTTTCCGATGATAATGATGCGTCGTGGATCACTTCTCTTATAAAATCCGCACAGCTCAAAACCAGGCCGGTTGACATCCGGTACAACGGTCCATCTGTCCAGAGAGTTCTCATCACCTGTCAATTGTTCAAATTTGAAAAAGTCAACGATCTCCCGTATTGTTACTTTTTTTGTGTATTTTTCTTCCATAGTTCTCCTGTTGTACTATCAGCATTCTAACAGACTCCCGTGCAGAATGCGATGGTCAATCCCAGCAGCGGAACATTTCCAGAAATGCTTTGAATTGAATCGTCGGTACAGCAAATGTACCTGTCTGACTCTGCAATGGAGAAATGACAACACGGTCTTCACCGATGCGGACATGGTATTCCATGCCATTCATTTCTGTCATTGCATATTTTCCAGTCAGCACAAGCCAGGTTTCCCTGGCATATTTCGCCAGCAGATTTTTTTCTTCTTCAAGAAATGTAATCATGTAAGCACCTCCTTTTTATTTTCGAAGGATATGCGTATGTTTTCATACGACGCATAAGTTTACAACTTTTTCATTCGTCCTGCAACATTTTCATAAATGTCACAATCAGCCTTCACCCTGCATCTTTTTCGTCCATGCCAATGTCTTCTTCAGATACTGGCCAGTCCAGCTGTTTTCTGCCTCAGCAACCTGTTCTGGTGTACCGGTTGTCACTACCTGACCACCACCATCGCCACCTTCCGGGCCAAGGTCAATGATCCAGTCAGCACACTTGATCACATCGAGATTGTGTTCAATGACAAGCACCGTGTCACCACCGTCCACAATCTTTTCCAGCACCGCAATCAACCGTTTGACATCATCTGTATGCAGACCCGTTGTCGGTTCATCAAGGATATATACAGTCTTGCCGGTTGCGACTTTCTGCAGCTCTGTCGCAAGCTTGACACGCTGTGCCTCACCACCAGAAAGGGTTGTACTTGCCTGACCGAGTTTGATATAGCCTAGGCCTACATCATTCAGTGTTTCCAGCTTTCTGCGGATCTTTGGATGGTTCGAGAAGAATTGCAATGCTTCTTCTACCGACATTTCCAATACATCATAAATGCTCTTGCCACGGTATGTACATTGCAATGTTTCCTCATTGTAACGTTTGCCATGGCATACTTCACACGGCACATACACATCTGGCAAAAAGTTCATGCGGATCACTTTCACACCATCACCCTGGCAGGCTTCACAGCGGCCACCTTTGACATTGAAGGAAAAACGGCCTTTGTCATAGCCACGCAGCTTTGCTTCCGGTGTTTTGGCAAAAATATCGCGGATGTCATCAAATACACCAGTATACGTAGCCGGGTTGGAACGTGGTGTACGGCCAATCGGGTCCTGGTCAATTTCGACAAGCTTGTCGATGTTTTCCAGTCCTTTGATGGAACGATACTTCCCGGGCTTGACCTTCGCACGACCAAGGTTTGAAAGCACTGCCTTCATGAACACATCATTGACAAGTGTGGACTTGCCAGAACCGGATACCCCGGTAACCACAATAAATTTGCCAAGCGGGAATTTTACATTGATGTTTTTGAGGTTATGTTCCGCAGCCCCACGGATTTCAATCACCTTGCCATTGCCCTTTCTTCTCTTCTCGGGAAGACGGATGATCTTTTTGCCGGAAAGATACTGACCAGTAATGGAGTTTTCATTGCGCATGACTTCTTCTGGTGTGCCATTGGCCATGACTTCTCCACCATGAATACCAGCCCCTGGTCCAATATCCACAATCCAGTCTGCCGCAAGCATTGTTTCTTCATCATGTTCGACAACAATCAGTGAATTGCCAAGGTCACGCATGGACTTCATCGTATCAATCAGTTTGGAATTGTCGCGCTGATGCAGGCCAATAGATGGTTCATCCATAACATAGAGAACACCAGATAATTGTGAACCAATCTGGGTAGCCAGGCGGATTCGCTGTGCTTCACCACCAGATAATGTACCCGCAAGTCTGTCAAGCGTCAGATATTCAAGACCTACATTTTTCAAAAAGGAAAGACGGGAACGGATTTCCTTGAGCACAAGGTCCGCAATCTTTGTCTTTTCTTCATCCAGTTTGAGGTTGTCTACCCAGTCCAGCGCATTGACAACAGACATTTCTGTAAACCTGGCGATATTTTTATCTCCAACCCGTACAGACAGTGCCTGTTCATTCAGACGTGAACCATGACAGGCAGGACATTGTGATTCCACCATGAAGGAATGGTACCATTCCTTATTCCAGGAAGACGTTGTTTCCACATAGCGGCGTTCAATCATATCCTTGACACCTTCGATGTAGTCATTTCTTTCATATGTATTGCCACCAGATGAAGTAATCCTGTAGCGTACAGGACGATCAGACCCATGCAGAAGGACTTCCATCTGCTTTTTGCTCAATGTATCAAGTGGGGCATCGAGGTCAATGTCATAGGTTCTGCATAATACCGCAAATGTCTGCCATTCAATGTTGTCTGTATCCACAATGTTTTTATAATAGCGGATACCACCTTCCCGTATGGAAAGAGAACGGTCTGGTATGAGGTTATCCACATCGACTTCTTCCGTTATGCCAAGGCCATGGCATGTGCCACAGGCACCAAGTGGGGCATTGAAGGAGAAGAGTCTTGGTTCAAGATGCGGAACCGTAAAGCCACAGATCGGACATGCATAGTTTGCGGAGAAGAGAATTTCTTCTTCCCCAGCAAGGACGATGGCATTGCCATCGGTCAGCTTCAAAGCTGTTTCCAGAGAGTCCTGAATACGGCTCTTTGCGTCTTCATTCTTGATGATTCTGTCTACGACAACATCAATGCGATGCCGTTTGTTCTTTTCAAGGGTGATGTCATCTTCCAGCATCCGCATTTCTCCATCGACACGGACTCTGACAAAACCATCCTTCATTAATTTATCGAATGTATCTTTGAAGGTACCCTTCTTGTCACGGATGACCGGGGCCATGACCGTGAGCCTTGTTCTGTCTTCCAGTTCCATGATGCTGGCAACCATTTCCTGGATGGTCTTGCCAGTAATGGGAATGTTATGGTTTGGACAGTACGGTATACCACAACGGGCATAGAGAAGTCTGAGATAGTCATAGATTTCTGTTACCGTACCTACCGTGGAACGGGGGTTGTTTGATGTTGTCTTCTGATCGATGGAAATGGCCGGAGAAAGACCTTCAATCATTTCCACATCCGGTTTGTCCACCCCACCGAGAAACTGCCTTGCATAGGCAGAGAGTGATTCTACATAGCGGCGTTGCCCTTCCGCATAAATCGTATCAAAGGCAAGAGAAGTCTTGCCAGAACCGGAAAGACCGGTCATGACGACCAGTTTGTTCTTTGGTATTTCCAGGGAAATATTCTTCAGGTTATTCTCGCGTGCACCACGGATGATCAGTTTATCATTTGCCATCAGCTTTCTTCACCTCCTCACACAAATCCGCCAGGGCAGTCCATGCCTGACGTGGGGAAAGATCATCAATGGAAATCTGTTTCAGTGTTTCCATGATATGATCCATCTCTTTATTTTCTTTTTTCATTTCTACCAGCTGGAATGTCTGCTGGACAACCCGTTTTTTGGATTCGAGCTGCTTCTGCAGGTCCTTTGCCCGTTCAATAACGGAATCAGGCAGTCCGGCAAGACGGGCAACATTGATACCATAGGAATGGCCAGCAGGTCCTTCTTTGATACGGTAGAGGAATGTAACCTTGTCATTTTCTTCTTTGACCACAACATGGACATTGCGTACCCCATCAATACTGTCTGTCAGGGTTGTCAGTTCATGGTAGTGGGTGGAAAACATCGTCTTGGCATGGACACATGTTGCGATGTATTCAAGCATTGCCTGGGCAAGTGCCATACCATCATATGTACTTGTACCACGTCCTATTTCATCAAACAGAATCAGGGAATGAGATGTGGCTTCCTGCAGGGCACGGTTGGCTTCTGTCATTTCCACCATGAATGTGGACTGCCCGGAAAGGATATCATCTGAAGCACCAATGCGGGTGAAGATTTTATCAAAGATGGGCATCTGACATGACTTTGCAGGTACATAGCAGCCAATCTGGGCCATGATGACAATCAGTGCTGTCTCACGCATGTAGGTGGATTTACCACCCATGTTTGGACCGGTGATGAGCAGGATGTTTTCCTTTTCATTCATATGGACACTGTTGGCAACATAGCGTGGTTCTTTCATGATTTCATCGAGTATCGGATGTCTTCCATTTTCAATAGAAAGCTCATCTTCTGTGAACTGTGGTCGTACATAGCCATAGTTGGAAGAACATTCTGCCAGTGCCTGATAGACATCGATTTCAGAAAGAACCTTCGCCAGTTTCTGTAGTTTTGGTAATACGTTACGTATTTCATCGAGCAGTTTCTGGAAGAGCTGTTTTTCAATGCGGATCGCATTTTCTTCCGCATAGAGAATCGCTTCTTCTTTTTCCTTGAGCTCCGGAGAAATGAAACGTTCACTGCCTGTCAGTGTCTGTTTGCGTTCATAGCCCCATTCTTCTTTTACCTGCTGGGCAGCCGCTTTGGATATTTCAATATAGTAGCCAAACACCCGGTTATAGCCTACCCGTAATGTTCGTATGCCTGTTCTTTCCCGTTCGGTTGCTTCAAGGGTGGCAATGAAGTCTTTGCCTGAGCGCTGCATTTCACGTGCTTCATCAAGTTCCTGATTGTAGCCATCGCGGAACACACCTCCGCCACTTAATACAGATGGTGGGTTGTCCACAAAGGCGTTGTCCATATGCATGCGCAATTCATCCAGCATATCGACATTTTCAAATGCCGCAAATGCAGGTTCTGCCACACAGGACAGGATTTCCGGCACCTCATCAAGGGTGCGGGAAAGACGGGAAAGATCAATCGGGTTGGCAGTGTTCATAGCACAGCGGGCAATAAGTCTTTCCAGGTCATAGATGTTTCCAAGGGCATCGCGCAGCCTCTGCCTGTTCATAAACTGGTCGATGAGTGTCTGTACACGGTCATAGCGCTCTTCTATCTTCTTCTGGGATACAAGTGGTTTCTCGATCCATTTGCGCAATAATCTTGACCCCATGGCACTGCGGCACTTGTCAAGAAATGACCATAAGGTAATGGCCTTGCCCGTCTGGTGTAAAGGAATCGTCAGTTCCAGGTTCTGCCTTGTGCTGTAGTCCATATCGAGGAACTCACCTTCATTTTCTACATGACACGTGGAAAGATGGGCGAGCATATGGCGCTGTGTATTTTCAAGATAGTTGAGCATGAGGCCATAGCTTGTGCGTTCATAGTCTTTTTTCAACTCTTCACAAAGTGGCAGATAGTTTTCATGGATTTCATCTTCTGCACAATAGGAAATGACGACCTGCAGTTCACGAAGGCTGTTCAACAGTTTTTCAGAAAAGCCTTCTTTAACAACAACCTCACGGATGTTATTCTTCATGACCGTCTGTACAAATACCGTATCGCGATGGTCGACGTCTTCGACAAAGTTTTCACCGGTGCTCATTTCAACAATGGCAAAGCTGTAACCATAGCCATAGTCTGTGACAGAGGCAAGGTAGACAGAAGACTTGTCATCGGTGATTTCGTCCATGATTGTACCTGGTGTCACAATGCGGATGACATCACGTTTCACAATGCCTTTTGCCTGTGCCGGGTCTTCCATCTGTTCGACAATGGCTACTTTATAGCCACGTGTGACGAGTCTCTGGATGTAGGAAGAGGCCGCATGATGTGGTACACCACACATTGGCACCTTGTCTTTGACACCGGCGTTTTTACCGGTCAGTACAAGGTCCAGTTCTCTGGACGCAATCTTTGCGTCATCAAAGAACATTTCATAGAAGTCGCCTATGCGGTAAAACAGCAATGTGTCCTGGTATTGTTCTTTTACCTTTAAATATTGTTCCATCATCGGTGTGTACTTTTCTGCCATACTCATTTCCTCAAAAGCTAACCTATTATACCATCAGGTGCAATTGACAGGAATTATAAAGCATAACATGTAACCGTTATCACATTCTGTTATAATGTGTTCAAGAAAGTGAGGTATAGGAAAATGGGGTTTCATGAAGGTTTTCTCTGGGGTGGCGCAGTAGCAGCCAACCAGCTCGAAGGTGGTTATCTTGAAGATGGCAAGGGACTGTCCTGCGCAGACATGTTAAAGGGCGGTAATGTCAATACACCGCGTATGTTCTCTCCTGTCATTGAAGAAGGTGTTTATTATCCTTCTCATGAAGCAATTGATTTCTATCACCATTACAAGGAGGATATTGCTCTGTTTGGTGAGATGGGCTTCAAGTGCTTCCGTCTTTCCATCAACTGGTCCAGAATCTATCCAAATGGTGATGATGCGGAACCAAATGAAAAGGGTCTTGCCTTCTATGACAGCGTATTCGATGAGTGCAAGAAGAATGGTATTGAACCACTTGTTACACTCAGCCACTATGAAATTCCATGGGGTATTGTCACAAAGTATCATGGATTTGCGGACAGACGTGTAATCGATCTGTTCGTGAAGTATGCCGTCACATGCTTCAACCGCTATAAGGACAAGGTCAAGTACTGGCTCACATTCAATGAAATCAACTGTGCACTGATGCCAGGTGGTGGTGCCTATAATGGCGTTGGTTATGTCAGCCAGGAAGATCTTGAAAACACCGCACAGCGTCCGGTCAACGATCTGATTGACAATCCACAGGCAAGGCTTGAGGCATTGCATAATGAATTTGTCGCAAGTGCAAAGGCAGTTATCGAAGGTCATAAGATCAATCCTGATTTCATGATTGGTAACATGATCGCTCACATGTCTCTGTATCCATTGAGACCACATCCAGCTGATGTATTACAGGCACAGATTGCGGATGACATCATGAACAACATCTGTGGTGATGTACAGGTTCGTGGTGAATATCCTGCATTCACAAA
>CASEPS010000056.1 GCA_949289855.1 uncultured Erysipelotrichaceae bacterium | reverse complement strand
CTTACTCACAACATGATCCAACACCTGTGGGGTAACCACTACCCCACGAGTTATGATCACTTCAAAGCTTCAACCCCAACTAATTTTGGAGCGCCAAAAGAAGAACACATTTCTGTGCTCTTCCCTGTTCATTCAGTCAAGATTTTCACCATTAGAAGCAATCACTTTCTTTAACCAGTGATAGCTCTTCTTTGGTACGCGCTTCATATCCCTCAAGTCATGGTTTGTGCGGTTGACATACACCACACCATAGCGTTTGCGCATATCCCCCTGGGAACTGAGAATATCAATCAGACCCCAGCCAAGATAACCAAGTACTTCTACGCCATCCAGTTCAATGGCATTCTTCATTTCCTGAATGTGGTTGCGGTGGTATGCAATACGGTAATCATCCTGTATCTCATGTTCACCATCCCATTCTTCCTGTACACCAATACCATTTTCAATTGGGAATACCGGCATATGGTAACGATGATACATCTTGTTTAACACATCACGGAAACCAAGCGGGTCAATCTGCCAGCCCCATTCGGTCGCCTCAATAAATGGATTCTTCTTTCCGCCATACATCATATAGAGATTTGGTGCTGTTCCTTCTGGAATGCTCTCAGCAGAAACAGTAGAAGAAGCATAATAACTGAAGGCAAGATAATCTTCCCGGTGTGTGCGGATTGCTTCATAGTCTTCAGGACTATCATCCAGATTGATGTGGTTGTTTTCAATATACTGCATGACTTCACGGGAATATTCACCATTTGCCATGGCATCAAGCAGGTTGAAATTGATGAACTCATCATATTCACGGGCTGCTTTGACATCTTCCGGTTTGCATGTTGCAGGATATGTCTCAGCATACGCCAGCATGCCACCGATCTTTGCGTCTGGCGCAAAGATATGCAATACATTGCATAGACGACAATGGGCAGTCATGACATGGTGCATAATCTGATAAATCTCTTCGACAGACTTTTCTCCATTCTCACTGCCGGCAATCTTGAACGCACCAGGCTGGGAATAGAGATTTTGTTCATTGAACGTAATCCAGTACTTGACCTTGTCAGAGAAACGTCTCATCACCTCTGTACCAAAGCGGACAAAAGCATCCATGACATATCTCGACACAAATCCATTACAATCCTTTGCCAGATGCAATGGCATATCAAAGTGGTAAAGGCAGATCATCGGTGTTATGCCCCTTGCAATCAGCGCATCGATGAACTTGTCATAGTAAGCAAAACCTTCTTCATTGAAAGCCCCATCACCATCCTTGACACAACGTGACCAGGAAACCTGGAAGCGGTACATGTTCATACCAAGGTCCTTCATCAGGTCCATGTCTTCCTCATAATGATGATAGTTGTCATTGGCAAAATGCCAGTCACTGCGATGTTCTGCAGGCTCTACGATATCATAGACAGAAAGTGACTTTCCACCTTCATTCCATCCGCCTTCCGTCTGCATGCTGGAAACAGAGTTCCCCCAGAAAAAGTTATCTTTCATAGTTTTCCATCCTCTTTCTTCTGTTGTACCGCAAATTCTATTCTGCTTCAACATCTTTTCTGTAAAGCACAACACTTTCATAAGGACGTAACTTCATTTCATCTGAAACAATGACATCTTCATAATTGCCATAGAGAAGTGTATAACCTTCTGTTTCTGCATGTACGGTTGTTTCCTCAGCATAGAAGTTACAAAGCACAATCATGCTTTCCTCTTTCCACTGTCTTGCAAAGGCAAATACGGAAGGATGATCCTGCAGCAATGGAATAAAGGAACCATCCTGGATGATGGACATTTCATGGCGTAAAGCAATGAGCTTTTTGTATGCCGCAAAAATACCATCCGGATCTGCAAGATCTTTCTCAACCGTAATCTCACCTGCACGCTTTGCCAGTGGCAGCCAGGGTGTTCCACTTGTAAAACCACAATTCTCATCATCAGACCATGGCATAGGCGTTCTTCCATTGTCACGGCTCTTGGCATTGAGAATGGCAAGAATCTCTTCTTCCGCTGCACCTTCTTCCTTCATAATTGCATAACGGTTGAGGCTTTCCACATCCCTGTATTGTGTAATGCTGTCAAAATCCGCATTGGGAAGACCAATTTCCTCTCCATAATACACATATGGAATGCCACGCATCATCATATTGACAACCGCCAGCATCTTTCCTGATTCTTTACGGTATTGCTTGTCATTGCCAAATCTGGATATCGCACGTGGCTGGTCATGGTTATTGAAGAATAAGGCATTTGTCGCACCAGCTTCCTGCATGCCTGTCTGCCAGCTGAACAGAAGTTCTTTCAGCTTCATAAAATCAAATGGCATCAATGTCCACTTGTTTCCATCTTTATAGTCCACCTTGAGATGGTGGAAGGAGAAAACACTGTCGAGCTCTCCTGTATCCGCACCAGCATACTGTACACAGTTTTCAATCGTTGTATTCCCCATTTCTCCTACTGTCATGACATCATCATATCTGCCAAAACTCAGAGCATTCAAACGCTTCAGATATTCATGAACATGTGGACCATCGGTATAGTATTGCCGGCCATCAAAGAGGTTTGGATCATCCGCAAAACACCCCTTGGATATGAGATTGATGACATCAAAACGGAAACCACGGATACCCTTCTCATACCAGAAATTGACAATATCCGCACATTCCTCACATACTCTTGGATTTTCCCAGTTGAGATCTGCCTGGCTGACATCAAACAGATGCAGGTACCATTCATCCAGCTGCGGCACATATTCCCATGCCGGACCACCAAACTTGCTCTGCCAGTTGTTGGGTGGTACACCTTCGCCCTTGCCCTTTTTGAAAATATAGTAGTCCTTATACACCGGATCACCCGCAATGGCTTTCTGGAACCATGCATGATGGGTAGAAGTATGGTTGAATACCATATCGAACATAATACGTATGCCGCGCTTTCCCGCTTCTTCAATCAGTTCTTCTACATCTTCCATCGTTCCATATCGCGCATCAATCTGACAATAATCTTCTACATCATAACCATTATCATTCTGTGGAGAAATGGTCATCGGATTAAACCAGATAAAATCCACACCAAGTTTCTGTATATAGTCCAGTTTTCCAATCACGCCACGGATATCACCCCACCCATCACCATCCGCATCGCAAAATGACTTGGGATAAATCTGATAGACAACTTTGTCCAATGTCTTCATACCTTTTCCTCCACTTTCACAAAGCCACTTTCTTTTGCTTTTCCTGTTCCGCTTTTTAACAACTTCACATGTGTGCCATCGGTAAAAACAACCGGTGTCACACATGACTTTCCTTCTGCTTTTAACAAAGAAAGATCTGCCTTGCATAACACATCTCCCTGTTTGACATGATCACCCTGTTTCACACATGGTTCAAATCCTTTACCACCAAGTGCTACGGTATCCATGCCAATATGAATGAGCACTTCATAGCCATTATCACTTTTTAATCCATAGGCATGCCCGGTTGGAAAGACAACACTTACCTCTCCATCACATGGGGCATAGACCATTCCTTCTTCTGGTTCTATGACAAAGCCTTCTCCCATCATACCGCTGGAAAATGCACTGTCTGCACACATCGATAGTGGTCTGACTGCCCCGGACAAAGGCAATACAAATGTGGCCTGCTTCTTCTCTTTGACAAACCTCTTCATCACAATCACAAAGATAGAAGGCAGAACCAGTGCCAGACCAATGGATAAAAGATATGGCATTGCATGTTCAGGAAGAATGGATAGTATGGCAGGTATGCCGCCAATACCGATTGCGGATGCACTGACACCACTGCCACAACAGAAAACACCAGCTATACAACCACCAGCCATGGCAGAAACTAGTGGGTAATGATATTTCCTGCATATACCATACAATGCTGGTTCTGTCACACCAACTGTGAAGCAGCTGTAAACAACAGACGATTCTTTCTTTTCAAGCTTTGTGGCAACAAATGCCGCTGAACCAATCGCAATGTTAGCCAGGGCAATCAAAGGCCAGATGAACGTTCCGTGTTCTGCACTTTCTGCCATCAATAACAAATCCAGTATGGTCACAATATGCTGAAAACCTGTTGTCACAAGCACTGGATAGAACAAAGCAAATAATCCCCCACAGACAATGGCCAATATGCCTGTATGCAGATATGACAACAGCCAGTAAAGACCATGGCTGATACATATGGCAACAGGAAGAATGACAAGAGAAAGTACAAGGACAGCTGTCAATGTACATAGTGGCACAAGAACAAAGGACAATGAAGCAGGAGAATGCTTTGTAAAGAAACGTTCCATTCCTGCTGTCAATAGTCCTGTACATAATGCCGGTAATGGTTCACCCATAAGAGAAACCGGAAGCCATGGATACAGCCCCTGCAACAACTCTTCCATTGCCGGCATCACAAGCAGCAGTCCCATCAATAAGCCCATCATCTCACTGCCACCGGCTTTTTTCACCACTCCATAACATAGTGCGATTGGTACGCCATAGGAAAGTACAATATTGATGCCATCCGCAACAAATGGAAGTGGAACATAAAACAAAACCCCTCGCAATATGCCTGCCACAATCACAAATGGCAGAACCGGCGCAACCACTTCCGCAACAAAGGCAAGTACTGCCTGTACATTCCATGCTTTCTTTTCTTCTTTCTGCTGCATAGCCGCAAAGAAAGCTTTGACTTCTGCACCAATGACCACCTGTATTTGATTTCCATCCTGAATGACACCTTTGACACCATGGATGGATTCTATGTTTTCTTTGTTACACAATGTACTGTCTTTTACTTCCATGCGCAGTCTTGTCACACAATGGGTCAAAGAAACGATATTTTCGTTACCACCCACTGCTTTTTTCAATTGTTCTGCTTCCTGTTCAAACTTCATTTCACCCTCACTTGTACGTACATGTTTACTATAACATAGTTCTGTCGAAAAAAACCAGAAGATTATACCTTCTGGTCACGTCGTGCAAAATCATGATAGACAAACTTATCCGGTCTGTGGTGAGAGATAGTATAGAGCAGCACTGTCGCATTGTTCAAACAGGTAACCGACTCTACCTGGGCAACCATGGAATAGTGCTTCATATCAAGATACTTGTAGTCTTTGTCACATGCTTCCTGGATGGTAATTGCTTTCTTTGCATAAGCAATATCCATGGACAATGTCTCTTCAAGACAGGTATACAGTGAATCTTCCACCATCTCTCTTGTTAATGCTGGCACAAGGGATACCGGCAAATAATCCATATCGAGGATGATCGCTTCATGGTCAATTGTTCTGACCCTTTCTATCATCCAGACTTCCTCTCCTTCATCGCATTCGAGAATGGTACGGACTCTGTCATCAGGTTGTCCTTTCCCGAAGGTAATGACCTGAGTGGATACTTCTTTGCCAAGAGACTGTGTCTCTTCTTTGAAAGAATGTAGACCACTGAGAGTAAAGGAAATGCGTTCACTTTCAAGAACAATAGAACCAAGTCCCTGTTTACGCTGGATATAGCCATCTGCCGACAATATGGAAAGGGCTTTGCGTATCGTATCCCGCGAAGCACCATAGTGTTCCATCAGTTCATATTCACCTGGTAATAACTCCCCTGCCGGATAGACACCATTTCGTATACCATCCACAAGTTCCTGGTAAATCTTACGATATTTTGCCATCATCACTTGACCGCAATACCGCGCTGTTTGAGATCATTTTTCAAAATTGTCCAGTCATCACAGAACTTGCATGGAAGACGGAACTTTCCCTTGCCATAGTCGATGATGATGGCATTACTGCCATTGTAGCCGGAGCTGATCTTGTCTTTTTCTTTGCCTGCTGTGTAGATTTCCTCAATATCCTTGAAATTGACCGTATGTTTGCGGAAGTAGAGCTGGTGGAATGTGATTTCATCTCCATGTACTTCAATCCAGTCAAAGAGGTAACGTGGATAATGCCATAGTCCAAGATACAGAATAAATGGTGCAGAAAGGATACCGATCACTACCTGAAACATCATATCCCCCTGTCTTGCACAATCAATTGTCATATACAACACAAAACCAGAAATGACCAGGGAAACAGCCATCATGACCCCATCCACAATCTTATCTGCTTTTCTCACCTGTACCGTATAGTTCTCAGGTACAGCATGTTTTACTGTCTTGTTCTTTGCCATACTCAAAACTCCTGTAAAAATCAGTATATCAGATCAAACCTCTGTTGATCACAGAAATCACATTTTCAGCCTGTTTGAGACCATCTGTTGCACTGGACACAATACCGCCAGCATAACCTGCCCCTTCTCCACAGGGAAACAATCCCTGTACCGCCAGACTTTGTCCATCTTCTTTTCTTGCAAGACGTACAGGGGAAGAAGAACGTGACTCCATACCGACCATAATACCCTGTTCAATGAAACCATGTATTCTTCTGTCAAATATGCGGAAACCTTCTTCCATTGCCACATTGACTTCTTCACCAAATAACTGGTGCATATCTTCTACCGTAGTCCCTAATGGATAACTGGAAGAAAGACATAACGCATTTGTCTCTTGGCTCAGGTAGTCTTTGATATTCTGTGCTGGTGCGACAAATCCTTTACGGAATGCTTTCTTTTCCAGTTCTTTCTGGAATGCAAATCCATCCAGAGGATGACCATGGTCAAAGTCCCGTTTGAATATCTGCACAAGAATGGCACTGTTGGCATTGGCACCACCTCTATCACTATAGGACATGCCATTGACCACAAGCTCTCCTTCTTTGATCGAAGAAGGAATGACAATACCGCCCGGGCACATACAGAACGAATAGATACCACGGTTCACACTTGTTTTGGCATGAAGCTGATAGCTGGCAGCACCAAGAGACGGATGACCGGCATACCTGCCATAAGTACATGTATCAATCAGAGATTGGGGATGTTCTACCCTGACCCCTGCCGCAAAGTCCTTCTGTTCCATATGCACACCTTGTAATAACAATTGTGCATAGGTATCTGCTGCACTATGACCAATCGCAAGAATGACATGTTCTGCTTCATAACGGTCCTTGTTTGTCACTATACCGGTAACCCTGTTCTCTTTGACAATCAGCTTCTCGAGCCTTTCATCAAAATGTACTTCGCCACCAAGGCGGATGATCTTTTCCCGGATGTTTTTCACAATGGTACAAAGCACATCTGTACCAAGATGGGCACGGTGTTCATAGATGATCGAAGGATTGGCGCCAGCTTCCACAAACTCTTCCAACACTTTGCGGATGCGGAAGTTTTTGATTCTTGTCGTCAGTTTGCCATCGGAAAACGTACCTGCACCACCTTCACCAAACTGTACATTGGATTCTTCATCCAACCTGCCATCATGAAAGAACCGCTCAACATCCTGACTTCTTTTTTCAACCGCACTGCCTCTTTCAATGACAAGTGGTTTCAACCCACATTCTGCTAGCAACAATGCTGCATACATACCAGCTGGTCCAAAGCCGATGACAACAGGACGCTGCGTTTTCTTTCTCACCACTGGAAGAACATAGTCATCTCTAGTTTCCTGGCTGACATCTTTTAAGCGAAGAAACTTTTCTTCATTGCGCACATTTGCGTATACCGTATAGGAAAAGTGGAGGTCATTTCCCCTTGCATCAAGGCTTTCCCGTTCAATGTCATAGGACTGTATCGCAGAAGGTACTGTCCGCAGTTTTTTAGCAATGTGTTCTTTGGAAAGTTCTTCTCCTATTTCTACCCTGATCTGGTGGATTTTTAACATAGACTCTCCTTTACTTTCTTTTCCAATTCCAAAAGGTATACCTTGCGGTACAAACCTTCATCTCCATAACCGACAAGTCTGCCACTTTTCCCAATCACCCTGTGACATGGCAGAAGGATGGAAATGAGACATCTGCCAACCGCTTGTCCAACTGCCTGGGCACTCATCTTCCGGATACCTTTTTCCTTTGCAATGATGTCCGCTATTTCTCCATAGCTCATCACTTCTCCATACGGAATAGAAGCCGCAATTTCCATCACCCTTCTCTGGAAGGGTGTACCCGTCATTTCCAGGGGAGGAAGAAAGTCCGGTATCTTTCCACCAAAGTAAAGGTCCAGCCAGTGCTTTGTTTCTTCAATGACCGCATCACTGCCAGTCACCGCATCCTGCTTATCAAAACAAAGCCCAATGAGCTTTTCATTATCAGAATATAAATGGATTCTGCCAATCGGGCTATCATATACATCAATCATCTTCACCCTCAAGATAGCGTGTTATCGCATCTGTTTCTGTTTCATCAAACACCTGGATGCCCATGCCTTTACATAGTTTTGCAAATACACCCATCCCGGCAATGCGCTTACCGGTAAATGAGCCATCGTATATCATCCTTGAACCACAGGCAGGTGACCTTTGTTTGAGCACCACTGCGCCAATGTCATTTTTCACCAGTATATCAAGACATATGCGGCTGCCATCCATGTATTGGGCAGTCACATCCACACCATCTTTACGGATAACCCTGCCATCTTTTCTTTCCGCTGGAATACGCGGTACTGGCAGACCACCAAACACTTCCGGACAAAGCACATAGACTTCCGCCTTTTCCACAACCCGGATCACATCCGGATTCCCTTTTTCTTTTCCATCATACCGGACCCGGTTGCCAAGCAGGCAGGCCGATACGCCAATCTTCTTCTTTTCTGTCATGTAGTCATTGTACTCTTCCAATGACCAAAAAGCATCATCCTGTCACTAACAGAGTGTTAGAATATATGTGTATGTCTAAGTCAAGTTCTATTCGTTTAATGACCGAAGGCAGTGTAGCCAGAGTAATTCTTGCCTATGCTGCACCGCTATTTATCGGCAATCTCTTCCAGCAGCTGTATAACACAGCTGACTCACTGATCGTCGGAAACTTTGTCGGACAAAATGCCCTTGCGGCAGTCACATCCGTTGGTCCTCTGACGTATCTGCTTATCGGTTTCTTTATGGGCTTTGCGACAGGTGGCGGTGTCATCATCGCAAGAGCCATCGGTGCAGACAATGCTGAGAAAGCTGAAAGGGCTGTCCATACCCTTGTCGCACTTGGCCTTGTCCTGTCCGTTGTATTGACACTATTTGGTGTCTTCTGCACACCGACGATCCTCGAATGGATGGGTACACCTGCCGAAGTACTGCCCCTTGCCGTAACGTATCTGCGCATTTACTTTGCAGGAAGTATTGCCCTTGTTATGTATAACGTCTTTGTCGGTATTCTCAATGCCGGTGGAGACAGTACCCACCCACTCTACTACCTGATCACAAGTTCATTGATCAATGTAGTCGGAGATATTGTGCTCATCACCGCCTTTGACATGGGTGTAGCCGGTGCAGCTATCGCTACGGTTGCTTCTCAGTTATTATCCGCATTGTTGTGTCTGAGACGGCTTCTGAAAGAAAAGAGCATGATTTCCCTGATTCCATCAAAGATCCGCTTCCATGCGGAAGAACTCACAGAAATTATCCGTTTCGGTTTTCCTACCGCCATGCAGAACTGCGTCATCGACTTTGCCAACATCCTGATCCAGTCCTACTACAACTCCTTTGGTGCAGCTATTGTTGCGGGCATTGGTGCCTATTCCAAAGTAGAAGGCTTTGTCTTCTTACCTGTCACTGCCTTCTCCATGGCCATGACCACCTTCATTTCCCAAAACCTTGGGGCTGGGAAAGATGACCGTGTACGCAAAGGAATGCGGTTTGGCATATTGACATGTTGTCTTGTCATTGAAACCATCGGTGTCATCTTCTTCCTGTTTGCGCCAGTGTTCATCAATGCCTTCAACCGGACACCAGAAGTCATTGCGGCAGGGGTTGCCAGGGCAAGAACCTGTTCTCTGTTCTATTGTTTCCTTGGCTTCTCCCATGTTGTCTCCGCAATACTGAGAGGTGAAGGCAGACCCGTTATGCCTATGGCAGTTATGTTAATATGCTGGTGTGCAGTCAGAGTCATTACCCTGATGACCATCGGACAGGTCATTCATGACATCTCCCTTGCCAACTGGCTGTATCCAATCACATGGATGTTATCTACAGCCGTATTTGCCTGGGACTTAAGACAATACCATCCATTCAGAAAAGCCTGACGAAAATCAACCGGTTATGCTCTATAACCGGTTTTCTCTTTCTTGTCTATCACGGTTAACCGTGATATGTTTCCATACAGGAAAGGAGGCATTCATATGTCACTGCAGAAACTTCTGGACGACAGAAACATGTCTGTATACAGACTGTCACAATTGACAGACATTCCCTATTCCACGCTCAACGATTTAAAAAATGACAAGAAAAACATAGAAGACTGTTCTGTAAGAATTGTCATCCGCCTTTCTGAAATCTTCCATATGACTACAGATGAAATCATCTTCCATCTGGAAATACAAAGACCTTCCTTTGACAATTTCAGAAGCGATATATGTCATAAAGTGAAATCATATGGAGACATCCGTTTCATCGAATGGATCGAAGAAAACAATTTCATTCATCTTTACTTTGAGAAGGGCTGGAAAGAAGAAGCATTTTATCTGCTGGCAATGACGGATTATTTATGCAGAATCAACAATCTCCCCAAAGACAAAAAGTATGATGCCTTGCGCAAAGAAAAACTTCCTGTAACAATCTATCCTGCCGGTATAAAACTGCTCACAGTTGCCAAAGGAACGACAAAAGTTCTTGAAGACGCAAAAAAACATGCTATCCCAGAATTTATGCATTTCAATATTGTTGAAAATGACATCTGCAACAGCGTATGACTACAGAACTCACAAATGAAGATCCGTTCTGCACGGGAACACAAAAATGATCTGTCTGATATTGTAGGCATTTTGAATGAAGAACAGAAAAAAGGAAACGTGATTACGTACGAGCAAATACTGCAGGCATATACCGGGATGTACAACTCTGACCAGTTCCCAGATTCTTCCAAAGCCATTCTGGAATATATCCAGCAGGATAGTGACTTGCAAAAGTTATACAATGACACCAGAAGTCTGGAGAGCGACAACAAGCAATTCATTGCCTTCATGAACCAGAAATATCTGGCTGTTCTCAAAGAGAAAAAAGTATCACAGATCATTGAAGAACATAATCAGAAACGGCAAAAATGACACTTCCATCTGGAAATGTCATTTCTTTTCTACAAACACAAACGTATGGGCATTGGACAGATTTTCATCATATGAAAGATGCATTGCCTTAAAGTTTTTCAGATCTTCCACATACTCAATTTTGTTCACTGCCATCCATCTGACCATCTCACCTCTTGCACTCTTGGCAAGGGTGCTGGCTGTTTTGAACTTTCCGTTCTTTATCTGTCCAAACTCACAGGTAATGACTTCTTTAGGCGAAAGATACGGAACAACAAGCTTTTCAAATTCTGCACTGGCAAGATTGATGACCTTTTCTCCTTTGAAGTCTCTGGCAATAAAGTCTTCCCAGAAACCATAGAGATTTCTTGTTCTTCCAACTTCCAATTTACTGTTGAAATCCAATCGGTAGGCAACAATGCCATCTTCCGGACAAAGCATGCCATAGAAAGCAGAAAGGATGCGCAGATGTTCTTCGAGATACTGCTTTGATGCATCATCCAGACTTTTGTAATCAATATGGCGATATTGCAATCCCGTGTAGCGTTCAATGGCTTTCATCAGTTCCTGATGAAGGTTCATCTTTGCAAAACGTTTTGCATTTGTACTGGCAATACTTTCTGAACAGCCATATATCCGCATCAGCTGGGCAACACTTTTTTCCCTCAGATCCGTAAGAAGAACACTTGTTCTTGAAAGATACGCAGGAAGGGCAGTATATGATCCACTGCCTTCCTGCATTGTCTTGGCTGGAGAGATGATAATCTTCATAATATTTCGAGCATCTTTGAAGGGTTGTCGGCAGCCTTCACCTTGCCAAAAGCTTTGACAATCGTACCTTCCTCATCAATGAGATACGTTGTTCTGACTACGCCAAACACCTTCTTGCCATACATGGTCTTTTCCTTCCAGACATCATAGGCCTGAATCACTTCTTTTTCTGTATCCGAAAGAATGGTGAATGGCAGTCCATACTTCTCCTGGAACTTCTTATGACTTGCGACAGTGTCCTTGCTGATACCGAGCACTACCGATCCCTTTTCCTGAAACTGCGGATACAGTTCAGCAAAACCACAAGCCTGCTTCGTGCAGCCTGGTGTATTATCCTTTGGGTAAAAGTAGAGAACGACTTTCTTTCCTCTGTACTCTTCTAATGTATGTACATTGCCATCCTGATCAGGCAATGCGAATGATGGGGCTTTTGTACCAACTTCCAACATAAATAAATCCTCCTGCCTAGATTATAGCAAAGTCCCGCGCATCTGCCTCTGATATGCCCATTTCTAAATCTTCTTCACCGCACTTCATCTACCAGTTTTTGAATATCATCCTCGCTGTAAACTGCCATTTCTTCAGCAATTCCAGAAAAAGCCGCCTGTGCTTTTCGAATCGCTTTAGAGGAAGCATTGCTCACAACAATTTCCTTGTTCTGTTTTTGATAGACCAGTATTTTGTCTCCAGCCTTTAAGCCAGACAGGCGCCGGATTACCGCGACAAAGAAGACAAGCAGCTGACAGACAGCAATCCAAATGTGCAGATGTGGACAACCCTCTGCAACAACTGGCTGAACGAGGTTCTATAAATACTGCAGGACAAATGTCCTGCTTTTCTTTTCTCCAAAAGAAAACCCCTGGTTTCCCAGAGGTATTCAATCTTAAAGATCTGCGAGGTCTTCACCATTGGAAGCGATAACCTTCTTGTACCAATAGAAGGAATCTTTTCTGTAACGCTTCATGGTTCTCAGTTCGAACTCATCACGGTCTACATAGATGAAGCCATATCTCTTCTTCATACCTTCATGTGTAGAAATGAGGTCAATTGCACTCCATGGGCAATAACCCATCATTTCAACACCATCCGTGATCGCAAGTCTCATCTGTTCGATATGTGTTCTCAGATAGTTGATTCTGTACTGGTCATGAACCTTGCCATCTTCTGTCAGTGTGTCATATGCACCAAGACCATTTTCCGTAATGATGATCGGCAGTCTGTAACGGCTGTAAACTTCGCGCAATGTATTGCGGAAACCAACCGGGTCAATTTCCCAATTGAACTCAGTACGTGGCAGATTCGGGTTGGCAAATGTCTTATAGACACCTGGGATGCCAGTACCAGACTGCTGATCGCCCTGCTTGGCAGCTTCTGTACCATCACTGTATTCTACAGTAGCTGTGGAATAGTAGTTGAAACCGATGAAGTCCGGATGACCATTTGCCAGTGCTTCCGCATCACCTTCCGCAAATTCAGGTGTTGCATCATTTTCTTCCAGATATGCCCAGACAAGGTTGTTGTACTTGCCATATACTGCCATATCGAGGTACAGCCAGTTACGGATCGCATTGAAGTTCTGGGAAGCCATGACATCTTCCGGCTTGCAGGATGCGGCATAAACAAGGGAAATGTTTGGTGCAGGACCAATCTTTGCGTCAGGAATCATCTCATGGCAGAGCGCCATAGCCTTAGCCTGTGCAACAAGCATTCTGTGGTTCTGCTGGTATGTTTCCTTCAATACATTCTCTGTACCTTCTGGAATAGTCAATGTACCGATGACCGGTCCAACCAGTGTCAACATATTCTGTTCATTGATTGTCAGCCAGTACTTGACACGGTCACCATAGTTTTCGAACATGACCTTTGCAAAGTTGACAAACCAGTCTACAGACTCCGGATTGGACCAGGAACCGCGCTTATCAAGGGCTGCCGGCATATCGAAGTGGAACATGGTAACAAGTGGCACCATGTCATACTTCAGACATTCATTGATGAGGTTGTTGTAGTATTCAATACCCTTTGGATTGACAGCACCTGTACCTTCAGGAATGATACGGGACCAGCTGATGGAGAAACGGTAGGCCTTGAGCCCGAGT
>CASEPS010000055.1 GCA_949289855.1 uncultured Erysipelotrichaceae bacterium | reverse complement strand
TACCGCCGGGCCCTGGCCAAGTACATCAAGGAGTGACCCCACAGGATTTGCGGGAAAAACGGGAAAAGAGGCGTTCTATGGCAACCAAATATCCATATTCCTTCAGCCCCCTGAACATCGGCAAGGTTCAGATCCGGAACCGCTACGCGCTGGCGCCCATGGGCACCGGCAGCATGAACGGCTCCCGGGGTGAGTACACCGACAATACCATTGAAAGCAGCCGGCTTACGCACGGAGTCACCTGTATCAGAACCAATTGCCATCGGGACTACACCACTTGCGACAAGTGCTGCACTGCCACCAGAGGAACCACCGGTAATTCTTGTTGTATCCCATGGGTTATGGGCAGCACCTGTAAAGCAGGTGAGGTTTGTACCACCCATGGCAAGTTCATCCATGGATGCTTTGGCAATCACCACAGCACCAGCCTTCTTCAGTCTGTCCGCAATTTCCGCATTGTAAATTGGCACATAGTTGCTCAAAATACGGGAACCTGCTGTTGTGCGCACACCTTTTGTACATACATTATCCTTGAGGGCAATCGGCACACCACGGAACAGTCCCTCTTCAGGCAGTTCTTCAAGCTGTTCAGCAGGATCCACAAATGTGATAACATCATTCAGCTTTTCCTGCAGCGCCTCAGCCTTTTCATATGCTTCAAGGCATCTTTCCTTTGCGCCATCACGATCCTTTACCATTTCTTTGATCATTATTTCACCACCTTTGGCAGGACAAAATGTCCTTCCAGTTTTTTCTTCACATTTGCCATAGCATCATCCTGGCTGATGACATTGCTCACTTCATCCTCACGCAGGAAAACAGTCGGTGCTTCAAACGGATAAACCATCTCTTCTACACCCTCTGTATCCACGGCATCAAGAAGAGCCATCTGTGCCTCAAGAGTAGAAAACTCCTTCACAAGACTTTCAGCTTCTTCATCACTCAATTCAAACATCAGTTGTTTCGCCAGTTTTTTGAAATATTCAGCATCTTTTATTTCTTCCATAAAAACCTCTTTTTTACCGTAACATTCTACCTTTTCATGCCCTGCTTTTCAACATCTCAGGCTTTTGTAAAGCGGGCGATGAACTCCTCTTCAGAAATGATGGGAATATTGAGCTGCTTTGCCTTCGTATTCTTGCTGGAAGAAGAAGTCACATCGTTGTTGATGAGATAATTCGTAGACTTTGAAACAGAACCGGTCACCTTGCCACCCTGAGAGGCAATATATGCCTTGAGGGCATTGCGGTTTGCATAATGATGCACATCACCTGTCACCACAAACGTAAGACCTTCACACAAGTTGCCTTCTGCTTCTTTCACCGTTGCATTGACAAGCACAATAGACAAAAGATCCCGTAACTGTGTCATGTTCTTTTCATCTTTGCACCAGAGTACAAATGCCCTGCTTTTCTCTGGTCCAATACCTTCAATGGAAGAGAAAATCTCTTCATCTTCTGTCTCTTCCGCCTTCTTTAACAGCTCTTCCAATGGATAAGCAGAAAGCAGGCGGTTGGCAACATCCACACCAACAAGAGGAATGTTCAATGCAAACAACAATTTTGTATCATCTACCGTCTTTGCCTTATCCAGAGAAGCCACAATATTGGCAGCTGACTTTTCACCAAACCCTTCCAGCTCAGCAATCTCTCCCGCATGGTCTTTGAGACGATAAATATCACCAATGTTGTGAATCCAGCCTGCATTGATAAAGCGGGCAAGTGTCTGTTCACTGATACCATCAATATCCATACCTGCCTTGGACACAAAGCGGGCATACTTCTTCAGCTTCTTTGCATCGCATTCCGGATTGGTGCAGCGCAATGTCTTTGTTCCACTGACATCAGAAACATGAATTTCTGTCTTCGCTCCACAAACCGGACAACTGTCAGGAATTACAAACTGTCCATTGATCGTCTGTACATGAATGACCTTCGGAATGATCTTATTTGCTTTGATGACCGAAAGCATTGTGCCTTCTCCACCAATACCAAGTCTTTCACATTCACTGATGTTACACAACGAAGCACGTTTGACCGTTGTGCCTTCCAGTTCCACCGGATCAAATACAGCAACCGGCGTGATGGTACTAGCTGCACATGACCATTCGATATGATCAAGGCGTGTTTCTGCAGAAGTGTCCTGCCACTTGAAGGCATAACCAGCACGGGTCGCATGATGGCCTGTCACGGAACCAGTAGAAGCATAGACAGTATCATCATAAGTGATGACAAGTCCATCTACCGGATACGGATTGACTTCACCTGTGACAAGCTTTGTCCATTTATCGATGACATGACGGATGTTTTCTTCTGTTGGCTTTTCAACAAGTTCATGTTCCACACAGACAAAACCATTGTCTTTGAGGTAGTCCATCTGTTCACCCCAGGAAGTCATCACCTTGTCACTATGCACCAATGTAAACGGAATCCAGTGAATCTTTCTCTGCTTCACTTCATCCACATTTTTGAGTGTCAATGAACCAGACGCAAGATTGCGCGGATTGGCATATTCTTCATCAGATTCCATATTGAATGCTTCAAAGTCCGCATAGGAAATGATGGCTTCCCCACGAATGACAAGATGTCCCTTGTCATTCACCCGTTGTGGAATGCCATAGATTGCGGAAGAAAGATGGGTGATATTTGTTCCAACATGACCATCGCCACGTGTCACAACCTTTGTCAGTCTGCCATTGTCATATGTCACAACAAGGGTAAGACCATCCAGCTTCCAGGAAATCCAGATTGGTTTCCCTTCTGCCCACTTTGCAAGATCTTCCACTTTTTTTGTCTTGGCAAGAGAAAGCGCACTGAACTCATGTGCTTCCTTCTCACCTGGAATGGAATCCGCAGAAACACGGTTAGTCGGAGAATCTTCAAGGACTGTACCTGTTTCATTTTCGAGGCGCTTTACCTCATCAAACATCGCATCCCATTCATAGTCCGTCATCATTTCAGCTTTGCCATTGTAGTAGGCATCTGCCGCTTCATTGAGCTTATCAACAAGCTCTTTCATCTGTTTTACTTTATCTTCCATCATCAGTTCTTCAAATCACTTTTCTTCTTTAATCCGGTAAATGCTGCACCTATCTTCTTCACACCAGCAGGGAATGGGAAGGCAACCTTTGTAAACTGTGCGTCACAACTGACGACAACACCTTCCCCAAACGTTGGATGTACTACAACATCACCTTTTTTAAACTTCGCCTTTGTCTTCTTTGGGGTACTATCAAACATGAGCTGTGCAGCAGCAGGACGACGATATGTATAGTCATCCTCTTCTTCCTCAAACACAGGTGTCTTCCTTACACCTGCACCAAGGTGTTCAATGCAGTCCTCATCGATTTCATTGATAAAGCGGGATGTACTTCTCACCTTCTGCAGGATGAAGGAAAAACCTCCGGCTTCGGTCAGATACAACTTGTTCTGTGCTCTTGTAAAAGCAACATAGGCAAGTCTTCTTTCTTCTTCTATGCCACGGCTTCCATCTGACATCGCCCTTTCATTTGGAAAGATGCCATCATTCATGTCCGTAACAAATACCGTATCAAATTCAAGACCCTTTGCGGCATGGACAGTCATCAGCTGGATGCAGTCACTGGCAGCCATTTCTTCTCTGTCTCCATAGAGTGACACCATCTGCATATACTCATCCAGAGAACTATCCGGATTGTCTTCCATAAAATCACGGATATCATCAATGACAGATTTGA
Organism: uncultured Erysipelotrichaceae bacterium; assembly: GCA_949289855.1. Taxonomy (GTDB): domain Bacteria; phylum Bacillota_I; class Bacilli_A; order Erysipelotrichales; family Erysipelotrichaceae; genus Bulleidia. The sequence continues at coordinate 11,280 of CASEPS010000055.1, read as the reverse complement.
TATTTTCAATTCTGTCATGTTCCTTCTTTTCTTCAAACATTGCCCGCAATCCGCTCTCTTCCACAATCTTTTCAAACAGGCGGTCAATGCGCACATCTTCCTGTTGGGCTTCCTTACGCCACCCTTCTACCTTATTGACAAAATGGTTCAATGTTGCGGCTGTCTTACCCTTGAACATATCCGGGTTTTGTTTCAATGCCTCATACATTGTGAGACCCTTTTCCTCAGCACTGCGGGCAATGGTATCAAGGGTCTTGGCACCAATGCCACGCTTTGGTTTATTGATAATGCGGGTAAAAGCAAGATCATCCCCACTTGTCACCATGCGCAGATAGCATAATGCATCCTTGACTTCCAAACGTTCATAGAATCGTACACCACCATAGATGATATACGGAATACGTTCATCCACGAGCCCTTTTTCTAATGTTCGTGACAAATAGTTGGAACGGTATAACACGGCAATATCATGGTATGGTTTGCCATTTTTGTGCAGTTCCTTGATCTTTGCGGCAATCCAGGCAGCCTGGTATTCCTCGTTCAATGCACAATAGTGGGTAATCTTTTCATCGGACTCACGAGAAGTAAACAATTCCTTGTCTACACGGTTGCGGTTGTTTTTGATCAATGAGTTAGCACCACCAAGAATATACTTTGTGGAACGGTAGTTTTCATTAAGAACAACAGTTTTACATTCCGGGAAATCTTTGACAAAGTTCATGATGATACCAACCTCTGCCCCACGCCACGTATAAATGGTCTGGTCCGGGTCACCTACGACAAGAAGATCATTGTCTCTTCCTGTCAGTAAGCGGATCAACGCATACTGATTACGGTCAATGTCCTGAAACTCATCGACAAGAATATATCTGAAGCGCCTTTGCCACTTGGCACATACTTCATCATAGTTTTGAAACAACTTCACTGTTTTCAATATCAGATCATCAAAGTCAAGGGCATACATTTCATTGAGCCGTTTCTCATAGTAGGCATAGACATTCGCCTTTGCCTGTTCATCACTGTCACTTCCGGCAAGTGTATCTGCCTGTTTGACACTGACACCTGCTGTCTTGTTATCGGAAATGTAATTGACAAGCATGGCAGCAGGATAATCCGTCAGGTCATAGGAATAGTGCTTACAGGCCTCTTTGACAATACTCTTCTGGTCCTCTGCATCAATGATTGTAAAATTGCGTGGCCAGCCAAGAACTGTGATATCCTCTCTGAGAATTCTCACACAAAGAGAGTGAATGGTCGAAATCCATGGATTACCACTATCTTTCTCCAGAAGGTTCTGTACCCTTTCCTTCATTTCCCGCGCTGCTTTGTTTGTAAAAGTGATCGCAAGTATTTTATTCGGGAATATGTTGCAGTCCTGGATCAGATGTGCAATGCGCATCGTAAGCACCCTTGTCTTGCCAGAACCTGCACCGGCAATAATCCTCAGGTACTTAGCATCTGCCAGTACCGCTTCCTTCTGGTTGTTATTCAAAAATGAAGTATCTATCATAGCGTTCTCCGTTTCCGCACTATTATAGCATCGTGTAGTGCTCTTTCCCACGCAAAACCCCAACTCACATTTTCACATGGTATAATCATGCCGAAGGATGTGAAATTATGATTTATACAGCAAACAAATGGAAAGACTACCGGTGCATTGATGCCGGTGATGGTGAAAAACTCGAAATATGGAAAGATACGGTGCTCAGAAGACCTGACCCACAGGCCATCTGGCCAAAGAGTAAAACATGCAAGGCATGGAAAGAGGCAGATGCGGTTTACCACCGTTCCAATAAAGGTGGTGGACAATGGGAATACCACAAGAAGCTGCCTGAATTCTGGACAATCAACTACAAGGATCTCACCTTCCGTGTATCCCCTACCGGTTTCAAACATACCGGTATTTTCCCAGAACAGGCAGTGAACTGGGACTGGATGAGCAATCTCATCAAAGCCCATCAAGATGAAGAAATCCGTGTATTGAACCTGTTTGCCTATACAGGTTGTGCTACCATGGCATGTTCCAAAGCTGGTGCCAGTGAAGTTGTCCATGTGGACGCATCCAAAGGCATGGTGCAATGGGCAAAAGAAAACAGAGACCTCTGTGGTTTACAGGACCACAAGATCCGTTTCATTGTGGATGACTGCCTCAAGTTTGTTGAACGGGAGAAGAGAAGAGGCAGAACATACCATGGCATTCTGATGGACCCGCCAAGTTATGGAAGAGGTCCAAATGGAGAAATGTGGAAGTTCGAAAAAGAAATCACAGGTCTTATCCGGGCATGTCTCGACATTCTTGACAAAAATGCTTTGTTTTTCCTGATCAATTCGTATACAACCGGTTTCTCTTCGATTGTTCTTGAAGATCTTCTCAAGACAACCGTACTTGAAGAACATCCGGATGGTGTGGTAGAAACAGGTGAAATTGCTATTCCATTGCAGGAAAGAGAACTCCTCTTGCCTTGTGGCATCTATGGAAGATGGGAGCGGAAATGAAAGTTCTCTATGAAGACAACCATGTCCTTGCGGTAGAAAAACCTGTCAATGTCCCTGTGCAGAGCGATGACAGTAAAGACGAAGACATGTTAACGATATGCAAGGCTTATCTCAAAGAGAAATATAACAAGCCGGGCAATGTCTTTGTCGGTCTTGTCCATCGCCTGGACAGACCAGTTGGTGGCTGTATGGTCTTTGCCAAAACAAGCAAAGGGGCATCCAGACTTTCAGAAGCTGTGCGTACACACAAGCTCACCAAGGAATATGTTGCTATTCTCGATGGCGTCCCAAAGAGTAAAGAAGGCACATTGGAAGACTATCTCATCAAGGACAGCCGCACAAATATGGTTCATACAACAACTGACCATAACAAAGGCAAATATGCCCGCCTTTCCTATAAGGTATTACAGGTAAAAGATGGCAGAAGTCTTGTGCATATCATTCTTGATACAGGAAGACCTCACCAGATCCGCGTACAATTCGCAAGCCGTGGTACACCATTACTCTATGATCAGCGCTATAACAAACATGCGACAAAGGGGCAGATTGCCCTATGGGCAGTGCGACTCACCTTCCCGCAGCCTGTCACAAAAGAACCCATCACCATCACAGATCTTCCCGATCATGGTCACTGGCATGGGTTTGAGGTAGAGCTATGACAAAGAAGAAAAACAAAAAGAAACCAAAGCGTCATATCCGCAAGTCACTGGTTGTCATCTTTGTACTGCTTCTTGTGGTCATCGCTTCATTGTTATTTGTACCAAGATACCTGGTCAATGAAAGACTCAAAGACATTGGGTATACCGATAGTGAGGTAGAAGCTATCCGCTCTCAAAATCTCACTGAACTGCTTCTTACCACAAAAAGCTATTCTCCCTATCTTGCCAAAGCCATTATGGAAAATACGCTCAACACCGATTACCTGCCACTTTACAACAATGTCAAAGATGACAGGGAACTCACGGCAGATGACTTTCTGTTATATGACCGTCTCAGAGACATCGGTTATGAAACCGATCAGTTACAGAATTTGTTCGCTACACTGGATTTCAGGGAAATCACACCATTACTTCTCTATACATTCCAGTTCAATGAACAGACCTATATCGATGATGTTGTCGCAAACCGCGAAGCTTCTGCCACAGGTACATTCACTTTATCCCATACCTATCGGGATGATAATGATAGTCCCATCATCATAGAAACACCTGTCACAACCAGTCTTGTGAACAGGAAATATATGTTGAAAGAAGACTATGTACCAGATGGATTGACACCTATCTCTTCAGAATATGCAGTAAATGGTATGTCACTCACACAGGAAGCAGCCGACGCGTTCGTCAATTTCGCTACAGCTGGTTATAGTGCAAATGTGCCCATCTATGCCATCAATGGCTATGTCTCAGCAGCAGACCAGAATACTGCTTATCAAAACGCTGTGACATGGTATGGAGAAAGTGCTGCAGATAACTATGCTGCAAGGGCTGGTGCTTCAGAACACCAGACTGGACTCGCTGTCAATGTAGCTGTAGTTGGCGAAGACAATACCGACTTCTCCACTACAAATGCCTACCAGTGGACATCTCAAAATTGTATCAATTATGGATTCATAGAACGTTATCCACGAGGGAAAGAAGCCATCACCGGCTTTGCCTTTGAACCTTCCCACTACCGCTATGTAGGAAAAGAAATTGCCAAAGAAGTTACTGAAAGTGGATTAACCTATGATGAATTCTATTGCCTGTACCTTGCCAATTGGACTGATGAAAGTCTCAAACCAGCACAAGACATCTTGAAACAGGTATATCCATCTAAGAAAGCAGCCTGACAATGTCAGGCTTTTCTATTCCGATCAGAAAGAGAGCGTATCCCATGACTTCTCATATACATCAAACAGATATCAGATAATTTTGTTAGACTAATAGTATACAGGAGGCTATATTATGTTCAAAACCAGACCAACATCAGAATTAATCAATGATTTCTCTGTGGATGAAGAAGAAGCTAAAAGAGAAACAGATTCCATAACGCTCATCAGCCTCGAACAAAATGATCATTTTTATGATGAAATTGAACTGTCATTGGATGAAGCAGATCGTGCAGCTGAACAATCTGACATCCGCTATTCTTCCGCAGACGTTTTTGCACGGATGAAGAAGCGTATTCACGAACGGAAATATTAATGCGTTACTTATCAATTGGAAATTCAACACCAGAGAAACACCACAAAAACAATACCCTGATCATAATGGTCAGGGTATATGTGTATTACTTCAATTTAGCATATGTTTCTTCCGCATCATCAAGCACTGCTCTGAACTTGTCCAGTGCTTTTTGAATTGGTTCCGGTGTTGCAAGGTCAACACCTGCATGTTTGAGCTCATCCATCGGATAACGGCTGGAACCCATGGAAAGGAATTCGAGATATCTCTTTACAGCAGGTTCACCTTCATGGAGAATCATCTCACTGAGTGCTGTTGCACTGGTATAACCTGTCGCATAGACATAAACATAGAATGGACGGTAGAAGTGTGGAATACGTGCCCATTCATAGCGGACTTCATCATCCATGATGAGATCTTCACCAAAGTAGAGCTGTACAAGACGGCCATAGAGATCAGAAAGGCTTTCACTTGTTAATGCCTCTCCTCTTTCCTGCATCGCATGTGCTTCTTTTTCAAACTCCGCAAACATTGTCTGTCTGTAAACTGTACCCTTGAACCCTTCAAGATACTGGTTCAGGAGGGCAAGTCTTTCCTTTGGATCTGTGCACTTTTCCAAAAGCTGATCGATGAGCAGATTCTCATTGACCGTAGAAGCAACCTCTGCCACAAACAGGGAATAGTCACTGTACTGGGCAGGCTGGTTATGACTTGTCAGCCATGTATGCTGGGAATGACCCATTTCATGGGCAAGTGTAGATACAGAATCCAGAGAACCATTGAAGTTCATGAGAATGAATGGATTGGAATCATATGTACCAGAAGAATACGCACCACCTGACTTACCCTTGTTTGGATAGACATCAATCCAGCCTTCACGGTAAGCTGCCTTTACTCTTTCCACATAGTCTTTGCCAAGTGGAGAAACCGCATCCAGCACCATTTCCTGTGCCTGTTCATAGGTATATCTCTTTTCAGACCCCTGTACTAATGGGGCATAGACATCATAGTAATGCAGATTATCAATACCGAGAATCTTCTTTCTCAGTGCCACATATCTGTACATGGCATCCATGTTTTTATGGACTGTTTCAATCAGGTTGTCATAGACAGAAACAGGAATGTTGTTTCCGGAAAGTGACATTTCACGGGAACTGTTATACCCTCTGATCTTTGCTTCTGCTGTTGCGGCACGTACACAACCAGCATATGTTGCCGCAAAGGTATGGATGTGCTGGCGGTAGGAAGCATAGTAGGACATAAAGGCATTCTTGCGCAATGTGCGGTCATTGCTCATCTGTAATGGAATATAGGAAGAACCGGTTACTTCATGTTCTTTGCCTTCACTGTCCATTGCACTGCCATAGACAAGGTCCGCATCCTGTAATGCTTCCGCAGTCTCTTTAGAAGCGTTGAGTGCTTCGCCAAACTGGGAAAGCATTGTTTCCTCACGGGAAGACAATGTATGTGCCTTCTCTCTCAGGATGTCTTCAAGCAGGAAATGATATTCCCCAAGTGTTTCATCCTTTACAATTGCCTTCAGTTCTTCTTCTGGAAGAGCAAGAATCTCCGGTGTCGCAAATGCACATGCACTTTCAAACTGCACATAACATGCAAAAGCACGGCTGTACATGGAAGAAGCCTTTGCATCACGGGTGTCTTCGCTATGGCGAAGACTGCTGTAACAGAACACATCGCTCATATGACGTTCTGCATCCCTCTTCCAGTTCAGGTAAGAAAGAATATTCTCAGCACTATGCAATGTACCTTCAAATGTCTTTGCTTTCTCAATTTCTCTGGATTGGTCATTTAATGCCTTTTCCCATGCGTCATCATCTTTGAACAATGTGGTGAGATCCCACATATACTGGGAATCCATCTCATTGCGTTCCTTTAATACTTCAGACATAATTCAAACCTCTTTTCTAATGTCATCCATTATATCACTTCGCCATGGACGAGATGTTTTTCAAGATACTTTGAGAAACCATCTTCATCCACACTGTCTGCGATGGCATAGGCAACATCTTTGGCATCCTGTGTGCCATTGGACATCGCAATGCCATACTTTACATATTTCAACATATCCACATCATTTGTCGTATCCCCAAATGCCATCATCTCTTCCGGATCAAGATGCAGCTTTGCGCCAAGAATTCTCACACCGACATCTTTGGCAAGAAGCGGATGGTTGAACTCAAACAAATCATGTGCTGTCTTGAAACCGATATAGCGGAAATCCTGGTGGTCATTATAAAAAGCTTCTACCTTTTCCATATTCTCTGGTTCAACAACCATCATTTCCTTGATTTCTGACTTTGTGGTCATAGAGCGGATATCTGCCTGTACAAGTTTCATGGCAACGCGCTTTGCCATCTTTTCAGCAGTTGGGGTAATGCGCTCTATATACAAAGTATCCCCTTCTCCATAAAGTGTTGGGATCAGGCCAAGCGGCTCATACAGGTCGATGATTTCTTTGATGAGATCAGCATCAAGCGTATATGCCCTGACCATTCTTCCGGTAGATGTTTCCAGTACTTCTCCACCATTGGAGCCAATGATGAAATCTGAAACATCCTTCAGTCCCCAGCCTTCCACAAGAGGCAGAACACTGGAAACAGGTCTTCCCGAACAAATCGCAAACTGAATGCCTTCCTCTCGCAGCTTTGCGATGGTTTTGACAGTCGCAGGTGAACACTGACCATGTCCATTAATGATAGTACCATCAAGATCACTGGCAATGAGTTTAATCATGCGCATCCTCCTTTTTCATGAATTCCATGAGTCTTGGTCTTAATTCTTCCATGTCATCATAACCAAGCTGGTAAAGTTCTTCACACTTTGCCTTGTCTCCCTTCCATCGGGAAACCGCAATGTCTCTGCTTGGTCTTACATCGATGGCCTTGCCTTCTTCCACAAGACGGTTGATGAGATCGATCTGATTATAATAATTGAGATGTCTTACCGCATAGTCTTTGCATACCATTGGATATTTTCTGTAAATAACCTTCATCATGGCAAGGACAGCAGGACTGGACGGTTTGCGGACATAGTCACGTGGCTTAGTCATGATGACCAGGCACTTTGTACAGCCTTTTTCCAATGCTCTTTCAATCGGAATCATCTTTGTGATACCACCATCAAGAAGCTTTCTGCCCTTATAGTCCACTATAGCACTGGCTACTGGCAGGGAAGCAGCACCACGCAGGATGGTCAATTGGTCATCCATCGCTTCTGGTCCATAGTAAACAGTCTTGCCTAGTTCAAGGTCATAGACACCCACTTCCATATCCGGCTTTTCATCAATGATTTTCTGCATGGACAGCTTTTCCTTGCCAAGAAGATCTTCATTGAACACCTTGGCATAGTCCACATAATGTCCATTTTTCAAAAGTGACGAAACACCGACAACCCTTGGGTCTGTGGCATAGACCGTTGCGAGATTCTTTGGTGTTTCCTTGTTACCGCAAAGATAACAGGAAAGATATACAGCGCCAGAAGAAATACCGACACTGTAATCAAATATGATGTTGTTGTCCTGCAACCAGGCAAGGGCACCAGCCGTATAGGCACCACGTACCCCTCCACCTTCTAATACAAGTCCGATTTTTTCCATAACTACTCCCTTTTTATACCAATGGCATGAATACATGCAATACTGCTCTGATCAGCACGAGGATAATATTCGTGTGCTTCACTTCTTCCATTGTCACTTCATGTGAAATATGTAATGCTTCCTCAAAATCCTTACGGATATCTTTAACCGAATCTGTTCCACATAACAGAACACCATTTTCAAAATGCAGGAAATAACTCCGATAGTCCGTGTTGATTGTTCCAACAAGCGCTATTTCATCATCTGCCACTATGGCTTTGGCATGGTTGAAACCAGGTGTAAATTCATAAATGCGGATACCTGCTTCCAACAGCCGGGCATAGCTGCTCTGCGTATATTGAAAGACAATCATCTTGTCCGGAATATGCGGGGTGAGAATTCTCACATCCACACCACGGGCAGCCGCATTCTGCAACTCCTGTACCATAGAATCCGTCAGGATGAGATATGGCGTATTGATATAAACATATCGCTTTGCCCCGGAAATCATACTGAGATGTTCGGTAAGCCCCATCTGTTCACCATCTGTCGGTGTATCCGCAAATGGCTGCACATACCCTTTCACTTCATAACTGCCAGTCGGAAGGTTGTACCTTCTGTACTGTCCGTCTTTCTCTTCACCTCGTGCAATATAATGGTAAATGCCAAGAAACTGCGAAGTCATCGACCATACCGCCGGTCCTTTGACCATGATCGCAGAATCCCGCCAATACCCAAAACGGCGGATTCTGTTAGCATATTCATCCGCCAGGTTCACACCACCCGTAAAAGCGATCTGGTTATCGATAACCGTAATCTTGCGGTGGTCACGGTTATTCATGGAAACGATGAGGGCTGGTCTCAGCCTGTTAAACGCATATGCTTCAATCCCCTCTTCTCGCAGTTCCTTATACAGGTTTTTATGCATGGTTACGGAACCAAAATCATCATAGATGAGTTTGACGTCTACACCCTGGGCTGCTTTTTCCTTCAATATGGCATGTACTTCATCCCATAAAGAACCCTCCGCAAGAATGAACATTTCAATAAAGATGAAATGTCTTGCACTGCGCAAAGCTTCTTCATATACCGGAAGCCATTCCTCTCCAGACTTGTAAAATACCGTTTCCGTATTCGTATACACCGGAAAGCCACACTTGTTATCCCCATAGTACATGATGCCAGCATGCGGATCTTTCATATAATCCTTTGTACTGCGCGGATCCTTTTCCAGAGATTCTTTTAAGTTCCGTGATGAGTTCAGTGTTCCGTTCGCCAGTTTCTTTGGCAGCTTGCGGTTACCAAAAAATACATAGGCAACAACACCGATAACCGGGGAAACAAGAAGCAGGACAATCCAGGCAATTTTGAATGCCGGGTCACTTCTGCTGTTAACGACCAGCAGAGCGATAAAAATACCGATTGCATCGAGAATCGGTGTCAGACTATGTAAGAAAGCAAAGTTGTAAATATAACCAACAATCAGGCAGAACTGAATCAGCACAAGTATACCGATCAGTGGAAGCCGGCTTGTGAGAATTTTAAGCAATCTGTGCATGGTACAATTATAGCAGAATACAACAAGGCTAAAATCGACTTTTTTTGTTGTTTGTCGGCTTTAACACATAACAAGCAAGAAATCCCCCACCTCTACAGGTGGCGGGATGAATTGCGACCGGCTTGGTTTTTCTTTGACATTCCTTTCTCATGGCATTATAATAAAAATATAGTTCAGTCGTAATTTGACTAAAGTGCATAGATATATGAAATTAGACAGTAATAACCATTCGGTATTCTTGCTACACTATCATCTGATAATGTGTATTAAATATCGCAGCAAAGTAATAGATGATAAAATTTCGAACCGGCTAAAAGTAATATTTGAGAACATTGCTTCTTCATATAACATCACGTTAGATGAATGGAATCATGATACAGATCATGTACATATTCTGTTCAGGGGACAGCCAAACACTGAAATCAGTAAATTCATAAATGCTTATAAGTCTGCAAGCAGCAGACTTATAAAAAAAGAATTTCCTCATATCCGCAGAGCTTTATGGAAAGAGATGTTCTGGTCACAGAGCTTCTGCTTATTAACTACAGGCGGAGCAACCGTTGAAATTATCAGAGAATACATACAGTCACAAGGAAAGAAAAATGACAAATAAAGCTATTAAGTACAGATTATATCCTACAGATGATCAGTGTGTTATGTTTGCCAAAACATTCGGCTGTTGCCGCAAAGTTTATAACCTTATGCTGGAAGACAAGATTGAAAGTTCAAGGTCTATAACCTTATGCTGGAAGACAAGATTGAAAGCTATAAATCTACAGGAAAGTTTATGGCTGTAACTCCAGCAAAATACAAAACTGACTATCCGTTTTTCAAGGAAGTGGACAGTCTTGCCCTTGCCAATGTTCAGCTTAATCTGCAGTCTGCTTTCAAAAGCTGTTTTGACAAGTCAAGAAAAAAGAAGAACAGATTTCCCAGATTCAAATCATTCAAGCGCAGCCGCAGGGCATACACAACAAACAACCAGCACGGTACTGTTGCGTTAACTGACAACAGTATCAGACTGCCCAAAATCGGTTATGTAAAGGCAGTTATCCACCACTCAATACTTATGTAGCAGACAAAACCAATGCAATTGGTCTTGATTATGCTTCTGATGGTCTCTATGTTGACAGTAATGGCAATAAGGGTACCAAGCACAAGTATTATCGTAAAAGTCAAAAAAAGCTTGCGAAAGCACAGAGAAGATTATCACGGAAGAAAGGATCAAAGAAAAATGAAGACAGATCCAGCAACTACATGAAACAGTTGCGCAAAGTAACCAGAATTCACAGACATATAGCCAATCAGAGACTGGACAATCTGCACAAACTGTCAACTGAGATAGCCAATCAGTATGATGTTGTTTGTGCAGAAACACTGGATATGAAGGCTATGTCCAATAAAGGTTTTGGTAATGGCAAAGCCACAATGGATAATGGATATGGCATGTTTCTGGAAATGCTTGGTTA
>CASEPS010000054.1 GCA_949289855.1 uncultured Erysipelotrichaceae bacterium | reverse complement strand
TTTCTTCTCTGCCTTCTTTTTCAGAAGCTTGGCTTTTCGTACAGCCTTGTTGTATTTGTTTACAACAGATTTTGCATCACGGATACACTGGTTCTTCATGGCAGAAGGAAGATCAGCCATTACATCCGCAGAAGTGTATTTACTGATGGAAGTACCATTGACAGAAAGAGACACAAGCCTGTTAACGGTATGGATGTATTCATTCATTGTTCTGACTAAAAGATCTTTTTGTTCCTTAGACAGATAGAGCTTTACAGTTTCTGATAGATGCATACTGGATACCTCAAAGATACAGAGAATTACTACAATCAAATGAACATCAATATCCAGAGTGTTGATAAAAGAGAATAGCGTTGATAAAAAACATTGATGTCTGAGCGATATTTCTTTGTGCTTATAGTATACTATATTACTCTGCATTATTCAAGACTAGTTTATACCAAAATAAAAGAAAATTATTATATTAGAGCCGGGAATCTCCTTATATCCCCATAGCTGAAGCAAGGGGCTTTACGGAGTTTCTTTGGTAAATGACACTATTATCTGGAACGAAAGCACCGTCAGTATCTGTGATATGGATAATGTGACAGAAGTCGTAATTCTTAAATGTTCTTCCTGCATAATGGCGGACTATGTCGCCTACTTTTGAGATTATATTTGCAGGTGTTACTCCAGATGTAGTTGTGATGTCAGAATGAACAACATGAACATGTACAGCGTTCTTGTCAAAAATTCGATTAAATAATACACCTAGTGCTGTTTCGTCTGAAGGACCTTCAACAATGACAAAAAGGATTTTTCTATTCTTCATTTTCCGTGCCTGCCTCTTTGAACGCCATTGCTATTTCACTGTTGTTTGTTGGATCATAGACCAGTTCATCCTGTCCAGAAACGAAGATGCTGCGATAATAGAAATCTCTCAGATTATTTGTTGCTTTTACATTGCTGAGGCGAATATAGCGGTTTTCTGGATTTGTGGTTGTAAAGGCGATACATCCTTTATCCAATGTTTCCAAAGGTCGCAGATTATGTGATGTGAAGATGAGCTGTCCTTTTCCTTTTTCAGAAATAATCCGCAATATTTCACCTAAAAGATATTCGAAAATACCTGAATCAAGTTCATCTATTGCCACTGTGATAGATGGCTTGTTATAGACAACGATTAATAATTGAAGAACAGAAATTAATTTTTTGATACCTTCTGATTCATATTGCAGTGGGATGACTTTACTGTTTTTGTTGGAAAAAAGCTGTATTCGTGCGGCTTTAGTTCCATCTTTCGTATACTCGAAACCAAGATTTTGTACGCTGATTGTAAGTCCAGGCACAAGTTGTTCAAGAACTACATTCATGTGTCTGATGGTATTTTCGACAACCTGGAATGCCTGTTCAGGAATCAGGGATGAATCATTCAGGCTGATCAGGATGTTCCCGATAGAGGATATACCTTTTTCATGTATGTTGAATGATAGCGGCAGAGCATTCAGAGAAATAAGACCAGAGTTGACAGTGTTGATTACAAACAATTCGGTGTTGCCATAGTGTACAAGGTGTTCAAATAGTTTGTGATAAAGTGTTTTTTCTGTATCGTTTCTCAGTTCATCAAGAAATTCTTTTGAGAAAATAAAGGATCTTGAAGTTGATCTGGTGAGCTTTTTTGCAACAATAAGATCTGCTTTGTTCGTTTTACTCTTTCCAAAAAGAAGATTGTATTTTGCACGTGGAAGAAAAACATTTTCATCAGAGCAGTCCGTATCAACGATTGTTGACATTCTTTCTTTGATATCTTTTGAGGAATATGATGCAGAAAGAACTTCATTGAATATTTCCGCTTTTTCTTTGTGTGTCGAACCTGAAAAATCAGTATTCTGACTGATTGGCTCATTGCTTTTTCTTAATGAAACTTCGTAAATGGCAGTGAAGACGGCTTCTGGTTCGTATTCTTCAATTTGGAAAGTATACCTGATTGCAGAAAAGTTGTTGTCAGTTTGAATGAAATCAGAAAACCTGGCAGCGACAGGCATACCACACAAAAGTGTTTTTAATAGTTCGAGGACATCAATCAAAGTTGTTTTGCCGGATCCGTTTTGTCCATACAACCCAAGAATGTTTGCCTGGGATTTTGAATTTTTGTTTTCGAAACCAAGAAAACCATGTGCCACATTTTTAAAATGATTGATTTCTATGCTTTTTAATCGAATGACGTTGTTTCTCATCACATAATCTCCTTTGCTTGTGATGATTGAATTATAGCATTTCACGCATGATTTTGGCGATGAAAGTAAATAACGGAATAAATAATATCGAAAATTAAGTTGGATGGCTTATTTTTTGGTGGTTTTGTTAAAGATACTTTTTCCAACACGTCTTGCACTTTCAATGGATAATGCCTTGTTTCGTTAGTTGTTTTTTCCATTCCAATAGTTTATTGTATTTTTTTTCGCTTGATTTTCATCTAACACTCAACTTGTGCGTAGATAATATCGAATGTTTCCAGCAACCCGCAAAATATACAGATTTCTGTCTGAAGTGGTCAGCAGATTGTACAAATCCTCCTATATGACACAGTTTTGTGTTCATACGCCGCTTTCCTTTTGTCTATGCGCTTTTTCTGCTAAAATAAGGCATGCATTGTCATTGCGGAAAGGAGGGTTCCTATGCGCAGATGGCTTTGTGTAATCTGTACTGTTTTGTGTTTGTTTAAGCCAATGGATGTAAAGGCAGAAGAAACTGTTGAAGTGTCTGCTGTTTCAGCTATTCTCATCGATACAAACTCAGGCAGAGTACTCTATGAAAAAGGTTCACAGGATGCGCACCTTTGTGGTGGTATGGCAAGGCTGATGGCAGCTGTAACAGCTATGGACAACAGTGATATAGAAGTGCAGTTTTCCAATCCTGATGGACGTACATTTACCACAAGTACGGGACTGTTGACAGATGGAACAACATATTCCAGAAATGACCTTGTAAGAGCTGTGATGGTTGGTGGCTATGATGATTGTGCCTATGCCTTGTCATTAACGCAGGATGACTTTGTCTCTAAGATGAATGCAAAGGCTTCTTCTATCGGTATGACAGCTTCCCATTTCACAGACAGCTATGATGCTGGAAATGGGGAGTGTGTGACAACGGCCCATGACCTTGCACAGCTTGCAGTGGAAGTGCTCGATGAGGATGTGCTTTCTCCGTTGTTCAAAGAAGCCATTGGTCAGCTTGGTGATATGACCTATACGCGTACGCTTGTAAGCTATGAGGGTCTCAATGGTCAGTATGATGCCACGTCTTCAGAAGGTGTCATTTCGCTTGTTTCTGCAGAACGTTCCAATACCCGCTTCATTGCCTGTGTAATGGGTGCAGCAGATGCGGATGCTGCCCACAATGATATTGTGAAGCTGTTGGATTATGGCTATGCCAACTACAAGAGTGTCACGATGACAAAGGATTCTGTTGGTACAAAGGAAGTGGAACTGCAGGATGGTGAAGAAAGCAAACAGTTTACGTTTTATCTTGCCAGTGATCTGTTTGCCCTGATGCCATCTTCGGCAGATGAGTCTTTGTTGAAAACAGAGGTTGTACTGGTGGATGAAAATGATCCTGATCGCATACAGGCATATGTAGCGATACACATGGGGGAGGAGGAAATAGGCAGGATTACGATGCAGAAGAAAGTTACTGTTCTTAATCCAAAAACTCCCATGGAAATGTTATATACTTATTTCAGTTATGGCTGTATGGCTGTTGCAGCACTTGGCATTTTGTTGTTTGTGTTCAAACATGCTTCTAGGGCTGTGAAGCCATCGGAATAGATACGGGTTTACCAGGAGGTTTTTTATGTGCGGTTTTTCCGGATTTACTGGGATGTATCCCAATCGTGAGGAATTGATCAAAAAGATGTCAGAGAGGATCGTTCACCGCGGTCCTGATATGGGTGGATATTATATTGATGGTGACAGGGATGATAATGCGGTAGCCCTTGGTTTCCGCAGATTGTCTATTCTTGATCTGCGTGAAGCGGCTGGTCAGCCGATGTGGAATGAAGACAAGTCTGTCATTGTTGTATTCAATGGTGAAATTTACAACTTCCGTGAACTGCGTAAGGTTCTTGAGGGAAAGGGTTACCATTTCCATACTGACTGTGATACAGAAGTGCTTGTCCATGGTTATGAGGAATATGGCACAGGACTTGCCGAAAAGCTCAGAGGTATGTTTGCTTTTGTTGTCTATGACAAAAAAAGAGGACAGCTCTATGGTGCCCGTGACTACTTCGGTATCAAGCCTTTCTACTATTCCATCATGGAAGGTGGAAATCTCATCTTTGGTTCTGAAATCAAGAGTTTCCTGGAACATCCGGCATGGAAGAAAGAATTGAACCCGGATGCTATTCGTCCATATCTCACATTTCAGTACAGTTCCATGGATGAAACATTTTTCAAAGGTACATATAAACTTGAACCTGCCCATTACTTTGTGTTCAAAGATGGCGCAATGCATATTGAACGCTATTGGGATGTGGATTTTTCCAAAAAGTCCACAAGAAGTCTCGACCAGATTACAGATGATATTGCCGCAAGGGTGAAAGAATCCGTCGCTGCCCATCGCGTAGCGGATGTCCCGGTAGGTTCCTTCCTTTCCGGTGGTGTCGATTCTTCCTACATTACAGGTGAATTACATCCACGTGATACATTCTCGGTTGGTTTTGCCTACAAGAACTTTGATGAAACAGGTGATGCGGGCAGACTGAGTGATATTCTCGATGTCACAAACTACAGGGAGACATTGAGTGGTGAACAGTGCATGGATGCCTTTGCGGACATCCAGTACCATATGGATGAACCACAATCCAATCCTTCTTCTGTACCACTCTACTTCCTTGCCCGCCTGGCAAGACAACATGTTACAGTTGTGCTTTCTGGAGAAGGTGCAGATGAAATCTATGCTGGTTATGAAGCGTATGATGAATACAGCCTCTTGAAGAAGTACAAGAAGCTGCCACAGGGCATGCGGATTCTCGCGGCTGATCTTGTGAAACACCTGCCATATTTCAAGGGACATGATCTGATTCTCAATGGTACAGGAAGACCAGAGGACTACTTCATTGGTCAGGCACGTGTGTTCTCTGAGAAAGAGGCATATGACATCCTGAAGCCTGCCTATCGTCAGGGACCTGGTGTTGCGGATATTACAAAGCCGATTTATGAAAGGGCACAGGGTCTCAGTGAACTGGATAAGAAGCAGTATCTTGATTTCCATCTCTGGCTGCCAGGAGATATTCTTCTCAAGGCAGACAAGATGTCCATGGCCAGTTCCATTGAGCTGCGTGTACCATATCTTGACCGCTATGTTGTGGAAGAAGCCGCAACGATTCCAAGTGACTATAAGATCAATGATATCGACACAAAGTATGTGTTCCGTAAGGCTGCTGCCCGCACCATTCCGGATGAATGGGCATTCCGTACAAAGAAGGGGTTCCCTACACCAATCCGTGAATGGGTCAAGATGGACAAATACAGCAAACAGATCCGCAATATGTTCTCATCTGAAGTTGCTAATGAATACTTTGATACAAAGCAGTTATTAAAACTGCTGGATGATCATCTTTCTGGTAAAGCGATGAACCAGAGAAAGATCTGGACGGTATTTACATTCCTGACATGGTACGATGTGTTCTTTGGAGGCGTCAGATGAAAAAGAATATCATTCCGGTAGTCATTGGTGCAGACCTGAATTGTTATAACGTTGTACGTGCCTTTCATGAAGCGTATGGGGTAAAGTCCTATTGTTTTGGCAGATACCCGATGGCACCGACGATGCATTCTTCCATCATGCATTTCACAGCTATTCCAGAGCTGGAAGAAGATGATGTGCTGCTGAAAGTCCTGCAGGATTTTGAAGCAGAGCATCTGGATGGAGAATTGTATCTTGTTGGCTGTACTGATCAGTATGCGGATATGTTGATCCGTTTACATGACCGTCTGCCACGCTACCACTGCCCGCTTCCACCAAAGGAGATCTACCAGGAAATCCAGAAGAAGGCAGCTTTCTATGAAATCTGTGACAAGTATGACATTCCATATCCTGTCACAGTTGTCAAAGATGGACCTGTTTCTGAGGGTGAAGTGAGTGAGGAAGCGCTTGGTTTTGCCTATCCGATTATTATCAAACCCTCTTTCAGTGCAGAATATTTCCTGCATGAGTTTGAAGGGATGAAGAAGGTCTATGTTTCCCATAGTCCAAAGGAGTCTGTGGATATCATGAAAGAGATCTACAGCCATGGCTATAGTGACAAGATGATATTGCAGAAGATGGTCGAAGGTGGCGACAGCAACATGCGTGTATTGACCTGTTTCTCTGACAACAAGGGAAAAGTGAGGGCGATGTGTCTTGGCCATACAATGGTTGAAGAACATACCCCGACTGGTCTTGGCAACCATGCGGCTATTGTTACAGAAGATGTGACAAAGTTTCCGGTTGCGGAAAAGATCCGCAAGATGCTGGAAGATATTGGTTATACCGGTTTTTCCAACTTTGATATCAAAGAAGATGGTAACAGCGGTGACTTCCGTGTGTTTGAAATCAATCTGAGACAGGGACGTTCCAATTACTATGTCACAGGAGCTGGTATGAATATTGCCAGGCTCATTGTGGAGAAGTATGAGGATGAGGGAAGTGACCTCACGGTATGTACAAAAGAGACATACTGGCATCTGATTCCTTCAAAGGTGGCATTTACCTATACCGAAGACAAGGCACTTGTGGAAAAGGCAAAGCGTCTTGAGAAGGCAGGAAGAAGTACGTCTTCTCTTGAATATAAGTATGATATGTACCGTAATCCTCTCAGATGGTTCTTTGTGAAAGAACAGCTGAGAAGACATTATGCAAAGTACAAGAAGTACTATCCGGTACGAAAAGAGGCGAAGTAAGGTGGAAAAGAAGATTCTTGGAGTACTTGGCGGCATGGGACCAGAGGCGAGTGAAGTGTTTTATCACAAGATTATCAATGCGACACATGCGTCATGTGACCAGGATCATCTGGATGTTCTGTTGTGGTCGCATGCGGCCATTCCTGATCGCACAGCGATGATCAAAGCAGGCAGGACAGAAGAATTGTGGCAGGTGTTTGCCAGAGACATTGCCATGATGAAAGCTGCCGGTATTGATTATCTTGCGGTACCATGTAATACATCGCATTATTTTGCCAAAGAAATGGATGAAGCGATGGATCATCACTTTATCAATATGATTACCTGTGCTGCGTCACATGCAAAGGAATGTGGTTTCAAGCGTGTAGGTGTCCTTGCGACAGATGGTACGGTAGAAGCAGACCTCTATGGCAAGGCATTGCATGAAGAAGGTATTACATGTTTCTATCCGGGCACGGAAGACCAGCAGGTAGTGATGTCCATTATCTATGAGGAAATCAAGAAGGGTGAGAAAGGTTCACTGGATCGTTTTGAGACAGTGCTCAGCCATATGCAGGAGAAAGGCTGTGAGGCGGTCATACTTGCCTGTACAGAGCTTTCTGTGCTGAAGATGAATTATCCCACACTAAACAGAGATTGCATCATAGATGCCATGGATGTGCTTTGTGAGGCATGTATTACAAGCTGTGGTGGAAAAATGCATACAAAATGACAAAGGAGATTTGTGAATAACACAGATCTCCTTTTTCGCAAAAAGAAAACCGGTCATTCTTTTGACCGGTCTTTTCATCAATAATGAATGAACTGGTAGTTAGCAGTATCGTAGAACACGCGGTTACTGCAGAAGTAACCGGTAAATCCTGTTCCCATTTCAGAAACACGGACACTGCCGTCAGCGTAGATTTCCTCAACGATAGCTACGTGACCATATTCCCAGGAAGAGGAAGCCTGTCCACCCTGGAAGACCATGATGTCACCAACCATACGTGGAGTATTGTCAACCCAGTAACCAAGTGCTCTTGCGGAGTTAGCCCACATATTGCCGTTGCCGAAGTTGGAACCTACTGGAAGTCCAAGCTGATGACGACGTACATAGCACCACCATGTGCACTGCGGACTTGCATAGTTGTTACCAACATCACCTGTTGGATGATTCATATCAAATCCTGCTGGCGCAAGGCTGAGATCAATGGAACCTGCAGCACTTGCAAGTGTTGAGTCATCAACACTTACGACACCACCTGTAGCGTTCTTTGCGGCTTCTTCACGTGCTTTGCGTGCAGCTTCTTCAGCAGCAGCCTGACGTGCAGCCTCTTCTTCTGCACGGACAACTTCTTCAGGTTTTTTGACTGTTACCTGATAGGAGACATTTGTCTTCTTGCCAGCTTCATCGATGAATTCAAGATTGCATGTATATGTGCCTTCTGTGTTGACATCGACATTGTCATTTTCCTTGATTGCAGGAAGTTTGCCATCACTGGAAGAAATGTAACCAATGTTGTTGCTGTAATCGAATGTACTGCCAAGATCGATGCTTACCTCATCGGATTTCAGGATGACGTAAGGACCTTCTGGCTGAAGCATACGAATGGAAGCAGTCTGGTTGAACGCATAGTCCGTAGTCGTAGAACTGGAGTCCTGCATGTCTACGACAACAGAAACATTGATGTTCTGGATGCCAGTCTTAGTACGGTCGAAAGTATCAACAGCAATCGAAGAGCTGTCCATATTTACATAAGACATGTTAACAGCTGCATCATATGTGGAGCGATCTTCGATAATCTGCTCTTTGAGTGTCTGCAGCGGATTGCTGTCATTCATACTGATTTCAAAAACTTTCAGGTCACCGGCTGTTGTCGGTGCTGTATCTTCTGCCACAACCGGTGACGGACTACAGATCAAGAGCAGTACACCTGTTGTTGCGAAGAGTCTTGTCGGTTTCTTCTTCGTAATCATACTACTAGTCTAAAAGATCAAGTGGGATAATGCAATCCTTAAAATTGTGTGAACTTTATGGGACTGCTATCCGGATCTCATCCTCCTTTCACTTTCTATATAGACAGAAAGTGATGTTTTCTTCGAAAAAAGTCTCAAAAAATGAGACTTTTGATCAGAATATTCTGTGAATCTGCAAGTTGCCATTTGGTACGCTGTACAGTCCGGCAATGGCAATACCTGCATCTGGTGACATGGCAGAGATGGTCTGACCGTTGCCAATATAGATGGCAGAGTGGTCATTGTATGTGACAAGGTCACCAGGCTGTGCTTCGGCCGGGGAAACAATTGTTCCACAAAGTTCCTGCTGGTATGAAGTTCTTGGCAGGGAAATGCCAAAGTGGGAATAGACATATTGTGTAAAGCCTGAGCAGTCAAAGCCGGATGGGCTTGTGCCACCCCATACATAAGGGTAGCCAAGGTATGACATGGCAAAGCTTACAATGTCATTTCCACTTCCTGTATAGGAACCGTTGGATGCCTGTAATGCTGCAAGGATCTGCTGGCGCTCAGCTGCTTCCTGCTGTGCCTGCGCCTGTTGTTCGGCAACGATGCGGGCAGCTTCTTCTGCTGCACGTTTTGCTTCTTCTTCAGCACGTATAATTTCTTCTGGTTTTTTGACATTGACTGTATAGGAAACAGCGGATGACTTGCCAGAAGCGTCGATGAATTCAAGGTTGCATGTATACGTGCCTTCGGTATTGACATCGACATTGTCATTTTCTTTGATTGCCGGCAGTTTGCCATCGGTGGAAGATACATAACCGATGTTGTCTCCATAGGTGAATGTTCCACCAAGGTCAACGGTGACTTCTTCTGCCTTCAGGATGACCTGAGGACCAGATGGAGAGACCATGCGTACAGCGGCTGTTTCTGAGAACTGGTAGCCGGTTGTACCTTCGGTGCTGTCTTTTTTGTTGACAGTGACATTGATGTTGATATTCTGAAGACCTGTTTTCGTACGGTCGAATGTATCTGTTGTGATGGATGAAGCATTCATGTCAATCTGCGAGAGGTTGACAGCCGCATCATAGTCTGCACGGTTGTGAATGACAGATTCCTTGAGTGTTTCAAGTGGATTCTGATCGTTCATATCGAGTTCATAGATTTTGACATCACCGGTTGTTGCGGTGTTGTCTTCCGCTTTGACCGGTGATGCTGCACTAATCAAGAGCAGGACACCGGAAACAGCGAATATGTTTTTGATACTGTTCTTCCTTTTCATAGTTTTAAGTTTAGTCGGATATCCGGGATAAATCAATGCAGGAAATATGGGATATTGTGTGAATGGGTATGAAAAAAGAACAGGTTGTCCTGTTCCTTAAATTCTGTGTATCTGCATGTTGCCGTTTGTGATGGCATACATACTGCATACGGCTACACCCTGTCCCGGGGACATGGCATTGACAATCTGTCCGTTGCCGATGTAGATGGCAGAGTGGTTGTTGTATGTAACAAGGTCACCTGGCATTGCATTGGCAGGGGAAACGATAGTTCCTACTAATTCCTGTCCATAGGATGTACGTGGCAGGGAAATGCCAAACTGGGCATAGACATACTGGGTAAAGCCTGAGCAGTCAAAGCCTGCCGGGCTTGTACCACCCCATACATATGGGCTTCCTACAAACTGGAGTGCATAGTCAGCGATGGAGCTGCCTGTCGGGTTGGCTGGAGCAGATGCGCTGTATGTGACTGCAGCCTGTGCAGCGGCCTGTGCAGCAGCGAGTCTTGCGGCTTCTTCAGCAGCAGCTCTGGCAGCAGCTTCAGCAGCGGCTTTTTCCGCAGCGATTCTTGCTTCTTCTTCCGCACGAATGACTTCGGCTGGTTTTTTGACAGTGACATTGAAGGAAGCAGATGTCTTGTTGCCCTTGGCATCGACTGCTTCAAGTGTGCACTGGTATGTGCCTTCTGTTGTGACATCGACATTGTCACTTTCCTTGATGGCTGGTAACAGCCCATCCTGGGAAGCGATGTAACCGATGTTGTCTTTATAGCTGAAGGAGGAGTTGAGGTCAACAGTGACTTCTTCTGCCTTGAGAAGAAGGGTAGGACCATTGTTCTCAAGTTCAATAAACGCTGTTTCTGTATACAGTGTACCTGCATTTTCGTTCTCAGTTTTTGCTGGAACAGTCAGTGTCAGGTTGACTGTCTGTAAACCAGGTGTTGTTCTGTCAAAGCCATCGGCTGTAAGAACTGCACCAGTAAGGTCTGTTTCTTCGTTATCAATGGATGCACTTTCAGCGTATTTTGTCATAACCTCCCGCTTGAGTGTATCGAGTGGATTCTTGTCATTCATATCGAGTGTATATGTCGATATGTTCTGTTCTGCAGTTGTAACAATTTCGTTTCTGTCTGTTGTCAGATCCTCGGCTGAAACCATGACTGGCTTTGCAGCAAGGAATGTCATCATAGCAATAGATGCGATGATGCCTGCAGTTTTTCCGTTTCTGTTTGTTTTCCGCATGGCTTCTTTTTTACCAGAAATTCTTAAGATTTTCTATGTTTTTTGAAATTTCACATGTTCATCACATAATGAAACCGCTTAACTGCCGTATTTTCTACATTTCTGATCAGTCAAAAGGCTTTGTACAGAGCATATTTGCCCACTTATATTACATTAAGGCTAGAATGATCAAGAAGAGAAATGGAGACAAAAGATGAAGGATACAACAAAGCTTGCCCTCGAGGCTTCTTTGAAGAATATGATGGCAAAAAAGTCATTTTCAAGGATAACGATTCAGGATATCACCGATGACTGCGGCATCAGCCGGATGGCATTCTACTACCACTTCAAAGACATTTATGACCTGCTGGAGTGGTCATGCACAAGAGAGGCAAGAAAGGCGATGAATGGCAATGTGACAAGTGGCACATGGCAGAAAGGCCTGGAGAGTACATTTGTGATTATGGTGGAAAACAGGGAATTGTTATTAAATGTGTTCCAGAGTATTCCACATGAAAGGATTGAAAGATACTTTTACAGAAAGGCGTATGCTTTGATTTATGATCTGATAGAAGAGAAGTACAGGACATGCGGATTGAAAGAAGAAGATAAGGTGTTCATTGCGGATTTCTTCAAGTATTGCATTGCTGGTATATTTATACAGTGGATCAGGACAGGTATGAAGGAAGACTACCATGTTATTGAGAAACAGTTGGAAACAGTTTTAATGGGCAGTGTGGACCATGCGGTGATCAATTTCATTGGAAAATAGTTGTGTTTTTGTGAATTGTGCTTTTTCTTCTCCTCAATGTGATATACACTGAAGAGAAGAGGAAAGTATATGATAATTGCAGTCTGTTACGATTCAAAGCATCATGACAATACATTGCAGGTTGTTTCGGCAATGGCAGAAGGAAGAGATGTCACGCTCATCGACATCCGTAAGAAGATGGCGGTAAATCTGAAATGGTATGACTATATTGGACTTGCGTCAGGTGTCTATGGTTTGGAAATGGCAAAGGAACTGGTTTCTTTTGTGAAGCAGTACATGCCGAGAGGCAAAGAGGTATTTTTCATTTTTACGTATAGCTTCGCTAAAGGAGATGCCACGAAAAAGATCTGTGAAGTACTATATGAAAAGGATTGTCATGTCTATGGGGAGTTCAGTTGTCATGGATTTACCACAGTCGGACCTTTTGCGCTTGTGAAGGGTATATACAAAGGTCATCCAACACTTGAAGAACTTGCGAAAGCAAGGGAGTTCATGGATGTATTGGAAGGACCACCATACTAAAAGAAAAGAGAAATGAAGACAGATGGCAGGGTAGTTCCCTGCCATTTTTGCTATATATTCCTATCAGGAATAGTGCAGAAGTGTGGTGTGAAGAACTGGAAAAGCAAAAGCGGATATTATGCAGGAAATATACTCTCTTGACGAGGGGGAAGATACCAGATACTATGTAAACACTACCAAAAGAATATAGAGTTATGACGTCAGGAAAGCATTTTGGAATCTCAAATCCCGGCTGCTTATGAAGGTCCTGATGGAGTACCAATATAATTAAGAAAAGGAATAAGGTGGTGAGAAAATGCCTGAGAAACAGAATGTAGAATGGAAAAGCAAGTGGAAAGATGAATATCTTGAATGGATTTGCGGTTTTGCCAACGCACAAGGTGGTAAGCTGTTTATCGGATGTGATGATGAAGGTAGTGTTGTAGGTCTACCTGATGCACATAAGTTGCTTGAAGATATTCCCAACAAAGTCCGGGATGCAATGGGCATTGTTGTCGGCGTCAACCTTTTGGAAGACGACGGAAAGGAATATATAGAAATTGATGTGCCTGCGTATCCTATTGGTATTTCCTGCAAAGGTGTTTACTACTATCGCAGTGGCAGTACCCGACAAGTTTTAACAGGACCTGCTCTGGAAGCCTTTCTAATGCGAAAAAGAGGCGTGACCTGGGACAATCTTCCGCTTCCGGCATTTTCTATAGACGATGTGGATGACAAAACTGTGGAGTCTTTTAAGCAGTTGGCTGTGAAAAAAGACCGTATTGATAAAAGTGTGCTGGATGAGCCAAAGGAAGTGTTGTTAGAAAAACTACACTTGACGAATGGATCATATCTGAACAATGCAGCAATGCTCTTGTTTGGTAAAGACCCAGAGAAGTGGCAATTAGGGGCATATGTTAAAATAGGTTACTTTGAAACTGATTCTGATTTGTTGTATCAGGATGAAGTCCATGGATCTATTCTTGAACTGATTGATAAAACTGTGGACCTGGTGCATCTGAAGTATATGAGGGCTAAAATTTCCTATGAGGGAATGCGACGGGTCGAAAGATACTTTGTTCCGGAAGATGCTCTGCGTGAAGCATTACTAAACGCGCTGTGTCACAAGCAATATCAATCTGGTGTGCCTATCCAGATCAGTGTGTACGAAGATAAACTGTATATCGCTAATTGTGGATATCTGCCGAAAAAATGGACACTATCCAATTTGATGAGCAAGCATCCGTCTGTTCCATACAATCCTAACATTGCTTATGTTTTGTTTTTGGCAGGTTATATTGAAAGTTGGGGTAGAGGTATTGAAAAAATATGGAATGCTTGTGCAGAGGATGGCGTTCCACAGCCGGAATATACAATTAATCCTGGCGATATCATGATTAAATTTACTGCACCGGAGGATCGTGTTATCAGAGTTAAAGATCGGGTTACAGATCGGGTTACAGATCGGGTAGCAGATAAAGAACTGGAAGTTTTAAACTTGCTGTCAGAGGATCCTGGTTATACAAGCCTGCAGATTGCTGAACGATTAAATATCAGTCGAAAAACAGTGTCAGTCAGATTGAAAAAACTAAAAGACGCTGGATTGATAAAGCGTATTGGCTCCGATCGAAAAGGATATTGGGACTTGATGATATAATCAAAGCAATTGTTGAATAGCAGTGTAGAGTACTTGGACAGCTCAGTTAGTGTTTATTCATTTCCTATGATTCCTTGGTATTTGTGAAAGGTATATGTCTGTTATTGGATAAAATCAGAGAAAAAATTTAGCTTTTGAGAATGTTGTTTTACAGGATCAGTCACCTTTGGGGTGACAGAAAAGGTTACAGAAAGGGTGACTGATTGCAACATCAACGTCAGATATTTAGGGCTATGACATGCCAAAAATGCCATTATTACTGGGTTT
>CASEPS010000053.1 GCA_949289855.1 uncultured Erysipelotrichaceae bacterium | reverse complement strand
ATTGTAGCATTATGAAAGAATATCTGCATTGTACATACACTGAAAACCAGAAGATATAGAGATACACACTGTTGAATCTGACATTCATATCAGTTTATTTACATCACTTTCCGGATTAAAATTGTATTGTATGGAGGACAAAGATTATGTGGATATGCCCAAAATGCGGAAGAGAATTTAGAAGGAATAACCAGAATCACTACTGTGGGAAAGCACCTGAGACAGTGTCAGAATACAGCAATGCGCAGCCTGAAGAGATTCGTCCTCATCTGACAGAAATGATGCATATATTAGAGAATAGTGTTCCTTGTGTGAATGAACGTATATTATGGAGTATGCCCTATTATGAAAAAGAAGGGAAATCCATTTCCTTTTCTGCCAGTAAAAAGCACATCAGCTTTTATGCAGGCGTTGAAGCCATTGATGCGTTTGCGTCAGAATTGGAAGGATTTGTCACACGGAAAAATGCAATATATCTTCCTTATGGCAAAGTACTTCCAGCGAAATTAATCACCGAAATTGCAAGATGGTGTTTAAATTGATTCGTTCCTGATCCCAATCAGAAAAACACAACCTCCTTTAAATCGAAATCCTGCTATTTCATGCATAAAACTGCATTCGATGTGATTGTGCTTACTTGCCCAAATAATGATATAATGTGAAACTGCACGGAGGAATTACCATGAAATTAAATGTAGCTGTATTCTTCGGCGGTGAATCCGTTGAGCACGAAGTATCCATCATCTCTGCTGAGCAGGCAATCGCAGCCCTTGACAGGGAAAAATATAATGTCATTCCGATTTATATTGCCAAAGACAGAAAGATGTACATCTCTGAGCTGTTGGAAGATGTACGCAACTTCAAAGATCTCAAAGACCTCGTTTCCAAATGTACACAGGTCACCCTTGCCCATGTGGACAACAAGGTTATCATCCTGCCGGTAAAGACAACATTGTTTGGCAAGAAGGAACTAGGCACAATCGATGTTGCCATCCCGGTTATGCATGGCACAAATGGTGAAGATGGCACAATCCAGGGATATCTTGAAATGATGAAGATCCCCTATGCGGGTTGTGACCTGTATGGAGCAGCAGTCGGTCAGGATAAGGTATTGCAGAAAAACATTCTGCGCGACAATGGTCTTCCAATCACCGACTGGTTCTATGTCTATGGTGAAGAAATGGATGAACACCAGGATGAAATCCTTGCAAAGGTGCACAAGCTCATCTATCCGGTCATCCTGAAGCCTGCCCGTACCGGTTCTTCCATCGGTATTGCCATCGCCCATAACGATGAGGAATACCTCGAATGTTTTGAAAACACAAGACAGTTTGATGAAAAGGTCATCACCGAAAAAGTGGTCAAACCGATGCGCGAAATCAACTGTTCCGTACTGGGTGATACCATCCATGCGGAAGCTTCAGTACTCGAAGAAGTCACAAAGCAGACAGAAAGCGACAACATGTTGAGCTTTGCGGACAAATATATGGGTAACGCCAAAGGTGCCAAAGGCGCAAAGTCCTCTGGCTCCAAGGGTATGGCATCCACTGCCCGCATCGTTCCTGCACCACTGAGTGAAGCAGAAACAGCCACCATCCAGAAATATGCCCTTGAAACATTCAAGGTACTTGGCTGTGCTGGCGTATGCCGCATTGACTTCCTGATGGATGCGGAAACAAAGCGCATCTATGTCAATGAAATCAATACCATCCCAGGTTCCCTTGCCTTCTATCTCTGGCAGGAAATGGGTGTATCGTTCACTGAACTCATGGACCGCCTTGTTGACCAGGCACTTGCCCGTGAGCGCAGAAGAAGCCGCATGACATTCTCCAATGATACAAACCTGTTGGCAAACTATTCTGAAAATGGTCTCAAGGGTGCCAAAGGAACAAAACACTGAACACGGAAATTTCCGTGTTTTTTGCTATAAGTTTTTTGCTATAATGGGTAAAGAAAGAGAAGGTAAGAAAACTATGTCAACACCACATAATGAAGCAAAACGTGGCGATATCGCCAAAACAGTACTGATGCCGGGTGATCCACTCCGCGCAAAGTTCATTGCGGAAACATTCCTGGAAGACGCAAAACTTGTAAACAATGTCCGTGGCATCGGTGGTTATACCGGCACCTATAAGGGCAAGCCGGTCTCTGTGATGGCCAGTGGTATGGGTATGCCATCCATCGGAATTTATTCCTATGAACTGTTCAAGGAATATGATGTCGATAACATCATCCGTGTCGGTTCTACAGGTGCTTATGTCAAAGAATTGAAGCTCTATGATGTCATCCTTGCAACAGCTGCATATTCTGAAAGTTCTTATGCACGTGTACAGTGCGGCTATGATAAGGATACGATCGAACCATCCGCTGCATTGAATGACAAATTGAGAAAAGCCGCAAAGGAACTCGGCATTGAACTCCATGAAGGCACCATCCATTCCTCAGATGTCTTCTACCATGAATCCAGTGAATATCTCAAAGATGTTGTTGATAACAGACACTGCATTGCGGTAGAAATGGAAAGCTTTGCTTTGTTTGCCAATGCAAAGACACTTGGCAAAAATGCCGCAACACTGCTCACCGTTTCTGACAGCTTCGTCTATCCGGAAGAAACAACAACAGAAGAAAGAGAAACTTCTTTCACAAGCATGATGAAAATTGCCCTGGAAACGGCAATTCGCGAATAATGTGTTTCCGTTACCTCTAAAAAGCGGTACAATGAATACAGTTATTTGACCTGCATACAGGAGGAGATCATTATGCTGAGAATAGGAATGCTTACCAGCGGTGGCGACTGCCAGGCGCTGAACGCAGCCATGCGCGGTGTATTCAAGGGCGTTATGGCTAATGCCAAAGAACCGGTAGAGTTCTATGGTTTCGAAGATGGTTACAAGGGACTGATCAATTCGAGATTCAGACTGCTGACAGAAGAAGACTTTTCCAACATTCTGACAGTTGGCGGCACAATTCTTGGAACATCCCGTACACCATTCAAACAGATTCATGACCCATTACCAGACGGTCGTGACAAAGTCGAATGCATGAAGGAGACATATCTGAAGTTGCAGCTTGACTGCCTTGTCATGCTCGGTGGCAACGGTTCCACAAAGACCGCAAACCTTCTTTCCGAAGAAGGACTCAATGTCATCACATTGCCAAAGACCATCGACAATGACCTCTGGGGCACAGATATGACATTCGGTTTCCAGAGTGCTGTCGATATCGCTACACGATGCATCGATGAAATTCACACAACCGCAAACTCCCATGGCAGAGTCTTCATCGTTGAAGTCATGGGACATAAGGTTGGCTGGCTGCCACTCAATGCCGGTATTGCCGGTGGTGCAGACATCATTCTTATTCCGGAAATTCCATATGAACTCGACAAGATTCTCGAAGTCATTGAAGAACGTGACAGACAAGGCAAGCGCTTCACCATCATCGCTGTGGCAGAAGGTGCTATTTCCAAACAGGATGCACAGCTGACAAAGAAGGAATATAAGAAGAAGCTCGAAAACTACACTTTCCCATCTGTTTCCTATGAACTGGCAGACCAGATCACAAAGGCAACAGGCAGAGAAGTCCGTGTCACCGTACCTGGACACATCCAGCGTGGTGGTACACCAGTTGCCTATGACAGAGTCTTCTCTTCAAGACTTGGTGCTGAAGCCGCAAAGCTCATCCTCAAGAAGCAGTTTGGTGTCATGGTTGCCTACAAGAACCGTGAAATGACAACTGTTCCACTTGCGGAAGTTGCTGGCAAGCTGAAGACACTTGATCCAGAGGCAGAAATCATCAAAGAAGCAAAGTTCATCGGTATTTCCTTCGGTGACTAAACTACAGCAGCACAGATGTGCTGCTTTTCTTATGCCCAAAATGAAAAAGTATGCCATATAGACATACTTATCAAGACTTACTTATTTTTGGTATCGGCTCACTGGCAGTTTCTATTTTGAAAACACAGCATCGTTTTTAGAAAGAAGATATACACAGTATTGATTCATGCTGATCCCTTCTCTAAGAATGTCCAGCAAGAGATCTGTGCAAACTTCTGGGAATTCTCAATTTGAATTGTCCGGAATACTCTTAGAGACTATCAGGCTCATGGATTTCCATCCCCTCTTCTAACGCCGCTTCAATCCATGATTTTTTCGCATCCAATGCATTTTCAACTGCGCTTTCTACCGTTTCCCCACAAGTAATACAACCGGGAAGATCAGGATAAGAAACAACAAAACCGCCTTCATCTTTGTCTTCCACAATTTCCATACGATAGGACATGTCCATATAATCATTCAGCGTCTTCATTATTCTTCGCCTCGCTTTCAACAACCTGTACAAAGGTTTTTCTGCAAATAGCATATACGTGATAGCAACTAACCTCATTCAGACATTGATTATCTCCTGCAACTATTATATTTTCCGTAATATATAGTATCAAATAGATTATATACAATTCAGCAGAGAAATCATTGTTGTATTGCTCTTGATGAATGCCAATATCCAGGAATAAGACCGCATAAACATAATGATGGTATCCTGCTGTTCCTTTTCCAAAAGAAAAGATGTGTCGCAATGACACACCTTTCATTCAATTGTTCGATGCTTGCCCGTCAGAAACTCTGGCAGTTCATCGGTATCATCATTGTTGTGGTACCCATCTTTCTGCCATGAAGTATACACATCCAGGAAATCTTTCTTTTCCTCTTCTGTTTCCTCTTCACTTTCGACAGGCTCTTCTTCCTCTGTTTCCTCAGGCACTTCTGTTT
Source organism: uncultured Erysipelotrichaceae bacterium (assembly GCA_949289855.1). Classification (GTDB taxonomy): domain Bacteria; phylum Bacillota_I; class Bacilli_A; order Erysipelotrichales; family Erysipelotrichaceae; genus Bulleidia. The sequence goes on along the minus strand of CASEPS010000053.1, from coordinate 9,945 downwards.
CTTCTTCTACTACAGGTTCTTCTGTTACTGCAGCTTCCTCTGTTTCTTCTGGTGTCTCTTCAACTGGTTCAACAACTTCTTCTTCCAGTTCATCTTCAATGACATAAGCACCTTCATCTGTTTCTTCAACAGCTGCTTCTTCCTCTTCCACTTCAAGTGGATACGGTTCACGGCATTCCTCATCCGTCTTTGTAAGACGGATTGCCATATATTGTCTTGCTGGTAAGGCAATGGTGAATGAACCCTCAACAACACCCGCATCTTCAATGGTCATATTCCATGTATCAATGACCTCCGCATGGAAATGAACACCTTCCGGCATATGGAAAGATCTGGAAGAAGGACGCATGAAGCTGAAGTAGTATACATAAACCGATTTGACCGGTACAAACCATTCTTTTTCTGGTAATGCCGTAACACAATCCCACTCTGCACCATCAAAGGCAATTTCACCCGCAGGGAAAGAAGACATCACTTCTTTCAGGAAATTCATGCGCTTTGCGCTTTCTCCCTTCAATGTACCACCATGGCTCCACCAGATGATTCCATCTTCCGAAAGATAGGTTTCACTATGACCCGGATAGCCACCACGCATTGCGGTTTCCCACATTCTTCTGACCATTTCTTCTGCGGTAATATTGCCCCAGCCTAATGGCAGGTTGCCTTCATAGGCAATTTCATCCATGACAACTGGTTTGTTATATCTTGTTTTGAATTCATCCGTCAGTTCTGCACCCTTATAGAGATCTACACGCTGGATGGAACAATGCGTAATCCATGGACGGCTGTGATCATACATGAGACGGCAGTTATGAATGGAACGCAGATGCTGGTAAGGATCATTTGCCAGTAACAATTCACCATAGTGTTCCCAGTCTTCATTTGTCTTTGCCTGCATGAGGTCATACTCATTGGCAAGTGACCACCATACATTGGCAAATGCCGAGAAGCGGTTAATGATGTAATGGTAGTAAAGATCATCTGCCTCACGAGGCATGCTGGAGAATCCCCATCTGTCATATGGATGCATGATGATGAGATCTGCTTCAATACCACGTTTGCCAAGTTCTTTGATACAGGTTTCAATATTCTGGAAATACACAGGATTGAAACGGGTGAAATCCCAGTTGTTACCTTCTGTTTTTCCGGTATACGAAGAGAAGTTCTCCTCTGTCAGAACAGACGCATCCATCGGTGTTCCCTCATATGGGAAACAGGAAGGGTCTTTGAAATTATAGACATAGTGCTTCGGGAAGATGCAGAAACGTATCTTGTTGAAACCAGCTTCTTCCAGTGCATGCAATGTTTCCTGCTTTGTTTCTTCATCCTGCAAATGCCATACATAACATGTTGTACCAACAGAGACATACGGTGTGCCATCCGCATAGGCAAAATGGGTTGTATCAATTACCCTGACCGGTCCGTGGCATCCTTCTTCTGCCTGGTCGACAAAGAATCTTCCACTCAGTGGTCTGTCCAGAAATGTACCGCTGATCACAAAGGAGTGCATACCTTCTTCCATTGGCATAAAACGAATCCGGTAAATACCATCGCCATCATAAAAACCCCTGACTGTCTTGTTTTCCCTTCCTGAAGAAAACACACCTTTCAGACTCTGTTCTGTAAATGGATTGCCTGTGGATGGTCCCTTGACCGCAACCTCAAACACACTATACCGTGTGCACGAATCAGGATACTTGATCTCCATTACTTATTCCCCCTCTTCCGTTTTATCGGTCGTTGTGATTTTCGGCAGACTCCAGCGGTAATGTGCCGCAAGAAGTCTGATCAGAATAATCAGAACGCTTCCTCCATATATAGCAATATTGCTTTCCCCATAAACAAACAGCACATAGGAAACAATTCCACCAATAATGCTCGCAAGAGCATAAATGTATTTGCGGAATACTTCCGGCTGCTCATGTAACATCATATCTCTCAGCACGCCACCACCAATACCGGTGACCATGCCGGAAAACACGCAGAGAAATCCATTGGCAGATCCATGAAGTTCAATCACTGTATACATGCCCATGGTTGTAAATATACCAAGTCCTATCGCATCGCCCAGGGCCAGGATGTTTGCATATCTGGAAAAGGAAAGATGTGCTTTCCTCGTATAGCGGAAATAGGCATACAGGAAGACAACAAGGGAAGTAATCCCTGCTGTAAGAACATAGATAGGATGAACAAAGGCAGATGGTGGAAAAGAACCGGCAATGATGTCGCGCATCACCCCACCTGCTGTTGCGGTAATAATACCAAGGGAAACTACCCCAAAGAGATCCATTTTGTTTCTGACTGCTTTCAAAGCACCACTGATGGCAAAAGCTATCGTGCCAATCATTTCAAAAAACGTAAAGTGATCCATAAATAAAAATCATTTCCCATATCTATTGTAATGGAAAATGACTTTTCTGTTTCACAAAGTTTTCACAAATTACCGCTTTTTATGACGGTTTATGAGCACAAGAACCAGAAGAATGACAAATCCAACACCCGCAGCGGCATAAAGATACATATTTCTCTTCTCATTCCTCACTTCTTCCATATCCTTTACCGCATCTGTTTTATCCATTTGTAAAGATGGATCATATTGCTTTGCCTCAATGGTCAATACCGGCATATTGTCCGGAGCAGACAGTGGTGTGGTATAGACAATGTCCGTCTTCATCCTTTCATACCCATCTGGTGCCTTGTCCTGATGAATGATATAGGCACCTCCGGCAAGCAGTTTTGCCTTGATTTCATAAGCCTCTTCACCACTGTTCCATTCTTCCAGCACATTACCTGCTTCATCCCGCAGTGAGAAAGAAGCACCTTGTACTGGCAGTCCTGACGCATCGAGAAAGCGGACGGAAAATGTTACCGGAACCGGTGATAGTGACGCTTCCGCATACGAAGAAGATAGTTCTATCTTCCGTATCTCACCCATGTCATAATAACCAGCACCACCTGTTTCAAGAAGATAGTATGAACCACGGGGCATTCTCAGTCTCTTTATGCCACTTCCATCCATATGTACCTCTGCAACAAGTCCATCCACCGTATATGCCACAGACATACATGCTTCATCTGTATAAAGCATGGCACCAGCATTCTCTTCTCCAGACAAAGTCAGAATGGTATAGGCCTCTGCTTGAAGATGGTATGACAACGCTTCCTCTGGTTTTTCAACAGGTGTTGAAAACAATCGTTCTTCCGCTGTAAGATACCCGGAAAGTGGCGCAGACTGCCGCAGGGTATATACCTTTCCCCGCTCTAAGACAAATGTCTTTTCTCCCTGCCATCGTTCAATGACTTCTCCTTCTTCCCATAGTTCAAGCTGTATATCAGAAAGGACATTTTCGCCTTCCCTGCCACCAAGTACAACCCGTACTTCGTCTGCCGGTATTTCTTTGGAAAGATTGCCAGTTACCTCTAGTTTCTGCACAGCACTATTCCGGTAGTAAGTATTTCCAAAAGCTGTCTGTTTGAGAAAATAGGTTCCCGGCATCAGAGTATAGGTACCTTGTGTTACATCTTCCAGCAGATTATTGTTCTGGTCATGGGCAGCGATTGTACAGTCTTCATCCTGATACAGGGAAAACAGTGCATCTTTGTCCTTTGTCGTCAGGGAAAATGACACAAAGGTAACAGCCGGTACATCCAGGTTGAAAATCTCGCTGCCTTCCACGACAAGCTTCACGCCTTCAAGAGGATGTATGGAACCTGTTTCCAATGCCTCCAGCCAGTATGTATGCCCTGCAGATAAACCGGTGATCTTTGCATAACCACCATCAGTTTTTACCCTTGTCACTTCCTGACCTGCATCATCTTTCACGACGATAGTTCCTGCAAGGAATGTGTTCTGGTAACTGTCCAGTATCCTTGCATGGACCACAAAGGGATGTGGTTTCAATACCAGCTTGTTCTCTTCATTGACAGCACCTGTTTCCACAACCATATCCGCAAGATCATAGGCATCATGCAAGGCCTCAGCACGTATGGTATAGGTACTTTCACGCACACCATAGAGTACATGTGCCCGGCCATCAGCCTGAAAGGCAGCTGTTTCCTTTCCATCATGATAGACATGCAGAATATACGGTGATTCCTCCATCTGCACAACAAACTTCACCCGTTCCACCGGTACTGTTTCTTCCATGTATTGAAAAGCAGAAGGATCAATGTCAAGCCTGTACATCGTCTTGTTTTCATAGTACATCTCACCAATCTCTTCAATCCTATACCAGTATGTACCCGCATCAAGACAGATCTTTTCATCCATGTGGTAATAACCATCTTCTTTCAATGGTTCTGTACCTGCTTCATCCTGATAAAGCATGATGCCAGCACCACTATCCGTATCTCCTTTAAACAAGAGGACTGTCTTTCTTTCATAGACAAGATCCAGATGTAATGCCTCTTCAGGTTTTTCCAAAGGTACTTCAATGGTGACATCACCATTAAGAACATATTCTTCCGGGACGGACTTCTCCCGCAAAACAAATGTCTCTCCAGCTGAAAGATATGGACCAATATCAAGGCTCTCTTCTATGGTAACCTCCGTGGCATTTCCTTCTTCATCCACAATTTCAAATACAAACCCTTCACCCACCTCTCCTTCTGGTAACAGGGAAATGACATATTCAATTGGCTCCTGAACAAACTCCATGTCCTCTTTGATTTCAACTGGCTCCTCTGATGGATAGTAACCTTCTTTTGTCTTAGTTTCCTTTAACCACATGCCTTCATAGGCAACAGGAATCATGAGTTTTCCTTCTTCAACAGAAACAGTTACCGGCTCACCATCCGCAAGGACTTCTTTTGTGCAGGCCGCATCTTCATAGAGGGCATAGGATAAACCATCCAGAACATCGACCACAAATGTTTCCGCAGACGGTTCCTGCATGGCAAACAGCATTAGTGCTGCAAACAATGCCTTACGCATAAGACGATTCTCCTTTCATATGGAGGTGGTCCACAACCACTTCAAAAAGACAACTGTCCACAAGCATCTCTAATGCCCTTTCATCCATGTCCATTTCCTTTGCGATCGTCTCTAACCTTTCCGCACCACCAAATACGCGCAAGAGGAGTTCACGCATCCCGGCACCACAGTTTTTCTCCACCTCATCAAGCAGGGCTTCTGTGCGCTTACGGCAGTTCTCCAGCCGCTCCTTCTCCTTGCGCAGCCGGGACGTTCTGCCCCGCTTGCGCATCTGCTCATCCAGGGACTGCATCTTGTCCATGCACACTCCATAGGTGATGCAATCCTCTTTCATCTGCTGCATTTTTCTTTCACAACTCTGCATACAATTCTCCTTCCGGCAAAAATGCCTTACACTTTCTTTATTCCCGATTTCCTTCATTTTCCTCACATTTTTTTAAAAATTTTTCTCTTTGATGCTAAAATGGAACGCGTTGGAGATTTGTACATATGAATAAAGCTTTTGATTCAGAAAAATATTTAAATCTGCAAAGAGATAAGATTCTCGAACGCATCAATATGTTCGATGGCAAACTGTATATGGAATTCGGCGGAAAGATGTTCGAAGACTTCCATGCCGCACGTGTCCTTCCCGGATATGAACCAAATAACAAAATCAGACTTCTCACGGAACTGAAAGATCAGGTAGAACTCATCATCTGTATCAATGCCAATGACATTGAACAGGCAAAGGCAAGAGGTGACCTCGGTATTGGATATGACCAGGAAGTATTCAGACTGCTGGATGCCTTCAACGAACTCGACCTGTATTGCCACAATGTCGTCATCACCCAGTATGCTAACCAGCCAGGTGTCAACATTTTCAAGAAGACATTAGAAGAAGCTGGTGTATCCTGTGTGTTCCACTATCCGATTGCCGGTTATCCGACTGATGTTGACCACATTGTTTCAGAAGAAGGTCTTGGGAGAAATGAATATGCCATCACTTCCCGCAACCTTGTTGTGGTGACAGCACCAGGTCCAGGTTCTGGCAAGATGGCTACCTGCCTTTCCCAGATGTACCATGACTACCAGCATGGCATTAAAGCAGGGTATGCCAAGTTTGAAACATTCCCGGTCTGGAACCTGCCTCTTCAGCATCCGGTCAACCTTGCCTATGAAGCAGCTACAGCTGACCTCAATGACATCAATATGATTGACCAGTACCATCTGGAGGCATATGGAGAAGTAGCTATCAACTACAACCGTGATATTGAAATCTTCCCGGTGCTCAACCGCATCATTGAACGCATCATGCAAAAGTCCCCTTATAAATCACCAACCGATATGGGTGTCAATATGGTTGGCTATTGCATTGTGGATGATGAAGCAGCCCGTAAAGCTTCTATGGAAGAAATCATCCGCCGCTACTTCAAGACATATTGCGAATACAAGATTGACAAAGTATCTGAAAATGCTGTTCATAAGATCAACCGTCTGATGAGTGAATGTGGTATTACCCCATTAGACCGCAAGGTGGTAGAAACAGCACGCAACAAGGAAAAGGAAACAGGTGAACCGGCGATGGCCATTGAACTTCCAGATGGAAGAATTGTGACCGGCAAGACTTCATCACTGTTTGGTCCTTCTTCTGCAGCACTGATCAATGCCATGAAGGCAATGGCAGGCATTTCCAAAGAAGCACTGCTCATCGACCCGGAAGATGTCGTACCAATTCAGAACCTCAAGGTAAATGACCTTGGCAACCACAATCCAAGATTGCATTCTGATGAACTTCTCATCGCTCTTGCCATTACCGCAAAGAAAAATGAGAATGCCGCAAAAGCACTCTCAGAACTTTGTTCTCTCAAAGGATCAGAAGCACATTGCACAGTCATGTTGCCATTAGAAGATGCCAGCATCTACCAGAGACTTGGTATCAATGTCACAATGGATCCACGTTACCAGCAACAAAAGCTTTATCACAAGAGATGAAAGGATGGCTGAAACCATCCTTTTTCAATACAAAAAACATCACATTGCTATTGCCAATTGTGTTAGGATTTAATCATGACAAAAGAAGATTTGATACAGGCAGTACGCTTTTATGAGGGTGATGTCAACGGAAATGACATATTGTTGGGCGATAAGAAAGCCTATGTAACCCTCAATGCTTTATTTTTTCCTGGCACAGAAAATGAAGAAATCAAAATAAGAGAAAACAAGTTTCTCAATCTGGTATTCATCAGTCGGAAAACAGAAGTTTTATCCATCATCCACAACCTCTTTTCAGCAATTCATGCTAACCCATGTAAGAAAGAAATTGTGACATATCGGGTAGAACGTCTTTATGACTTTGAACTGATACGAACGGAAGGTCATACCATCGCCTTTACTTCTACATCCACAAATGGGTTTCTCCATGCCTATGGTGACAAGGAAGGCATTGTCCTGATGAAGTTTCATCTTGTTAAAGGTACAAAAGCTCTAAACATGAATGACTTTCTTCCTACTTATGCAAAAGCAGATGAAGCAGAAATACTGCTTCCACCTTTTTTACAGCTTTCTATTACGGAATGTGAAATGACTGAACAGGAGAAGATGATCAAAGACCGCAATGGAAATCCACCAGTTGGTTTATTTGATATAGAGATCACTGGATTTCATGTGCCATCTATCATGGACACACAAGATTACGATGAAAAGAAAGCCATATCATTTCTTAACAAATTAAACACGAAAAAACCTGCCCTTCCAGAAGAAAGACAGGCATATCTATCATATAAGCAGGAAATGATGGACAGTATCATCCATGATTATGAACATCAGTTTCTGTCAAAACCGGTAAAGTAGAACCACCATTTGGCATGATGAGTACAGAAGGCTGTGCCATTGACTGATATACTGCATCAAATGTTTCCTGCAGGTTGTCCCTTTGTACAATGAAAGTATCCGAAACATCTATGCCATCACTGATGAGATAGAGGTCTGCCTTCTTCTTTGCTCTGGCAAATGATAGTGCCTTATGGCCACCAAGCACAAAATGTTTCTGGATTTCTTCTGTCATTTCATCTGGATGATGATATTTCTTCATCCAGCTTTCAAATGTTTTGTTGCCATACCCTTCCCGGCAGCCACCGGCAAGGATGATCACACCACCTTCCTTGACCGCATAAATGGCATTTGCCAATGCCTTCTGTGTCTGGTAAAGGTTGCGGTCTTTTGGAAACCCACCATCTGCCACAACAACAATGTCATACAGATGTTCTATTGGACAGGCAAAATGTGCAGCCAGATCCTGTACTGCTTTACGATGGGCAGCTGTTACATCGCCTGCATAACAGCCGATGATTTCTTTTTGCGTATTCAATACAACATTGACAATGAAATCCACTTTGGCAAATGACGCTGCTTCTTCAATGTCTTCCCGTACAGGATTACCTTCTATGACACCAGCACCTGCCTTTTCATTTGTCATCCAGCTGTGATTTGCGGAAATGGTCTTATGAGAAGCACAGCCAGGTACGATGGCTTTTGCACCACCAGAAAAGCCAGCAAAGTAATGATATTCGACATTGCCCAAAGCAATGACCCTATCCGCCAGCAGCAGCCTTTCATCGACTTCCACCGGTGTTCCTCTTGTTGTGCTACCAACATAGCGCATTCTTGTTTCCTCGCTGTCCACAAGAAGAAGGTCAACACCTGCCAGCTGTTTCCTTTCTTCATTTGTCATATGCCGGTGACTGCCAACCGCAAACATTACAGTGATATCTTCTTTCCGAATACCTGCATGCATCAATTCTTCTATGACATATGGCAAAACAATATGGGTTGGAAATGGTCTTGTGCTGTCACTGGTCACAACCACTACCTTCTCTAAAGGATGAACGATTTCCTTTAAAGGAAGTGAATGAATGGGATGCTGAAGGGCTGTTTTGATGATGTCTTGTGGATTATATTGTGCATTGTCTTCCTTCATTTCCAATACATCCACTTGTTCAGCATCTCCTGTATCAAGCATCAAAATAGATGTATCCATAGGAATCTTTATCTTCATCGCAACACCCTCACACGGATGACACCTTCAATATCCTTCAGCTCCTGTACAGCCTGTTCATCCACTATGCTGTTAACATCAAAGACAGAATAGGCATAGGCACCTCTTGACTTGTTGGTCATGTTTTCAATATTGATACCATCTTTGGAAAAGACAGGCATAATCTTTGTCAACATACCCGGCAGGTTGCGGTGAATGATACAGATGCGGGCAATCCCGCTTCTTTCCAGCATCAAGGTCGGCATATTCACACTGTTTTTGATATTGCCAAAACGGATATATTCATCCATTTCCTGGGCTGCCATGCGGGCACAATTGCTTTCAGACTCCACTGTCGTTCCACCAAGATGAGGAATTAATACCGCATTTGGTGTATGGACAAGTCTCTCTGTGGGAAAGTCCGCCACATAGCGGGCAACTTTGCCACTGTTCAATGCATTGATTATCGCATCTTCATTGACCACTTCACCACGGGCAAGATTGATGATCCGCACACCATTTTTCATCTTTGCGATCGCTGTTTCATCAATCATATTTCTTGTTTCATCTGTCAAAGGTGTATGCAGGGTAATATAGTCACAATACTTGAAAATATCATTCACATCACTGACCCGGAAGACATGTCTGGAAATCACCCATGCCGCATCTGCAGAAAGATAGGGGTCATAGGCATATACCTTCATGTCACAGGACAAAGCCACATTAGCAACACGGCTGCCAACATTTCCTGCTCCGATTACTCCAAGTGTCTTGCCAGCATATTCAGGACCGGCAAATTGTTTCTTGACTTTCTCCATTCGCTCTTCAATGGGACCTTCGCTGCCATCATAGCCATAGACCCACTGCATGCCACCAAGCACATCACGGCTTGCCATGCCTAAGGCAAGCAGAAACAATTCCTTGACACCATTGGCATTCCCACCCGGTGTATTGAAGACAACAATACCCTTCTCTGTACATGTATCAAGGGGAATGG
>CASEPS010000052.1 GCA_949289855.1 uncultured Erysipelotrichaceae bacterium | reverse complement strand
CATCAATAATTTTACATTTGATATATGAAATACCAGATCTGGAGCAATTCATCCCACCACCTATAGAGGTGGGGGATTTCTTGCCTGTTATGTGTTAAAACTGCTTGTTGAAAACAACAGTGATCAGAACCTCACCGTGCAGAGCCATGCGTCCAGTGTCAATGGCTACATGATCACAAACATCATGAGTATCGATGTCACAAGTGGCAAGAAAGTCAACGATACTTTGACTCTCACTTCCAGTGAAATGGAAGATTGTGGTATAACCTCTATCACTGACCTTGCCTTTACATTGCATGTCTTCAACACCGACACATGGGAAGCTGTCATTGACACACCAGTCATTGAACTGAAAACAAATCTCAGTGGTACAGTCACACAGACATATGATGATAGTGGCAATGTTGTCTATGATGCAAATGGGGTGCGCATCATCACAAAAGGAAAAACAGATGATAGTATTCTAGGACCTGGCATTCAGGTCTATGTAGAAAACAATTCTGCTGAAGACATCATGGTTCAGACAAGAAATGTCAGTATCAATGGATTCATGGTTGAAACATACTACTCACCTCTTGTCATGGCAGGCAAACGCTCCCTTTCTTCTTTGACCATATCCGACACAAGTCTTGAGGCAAACGGCATCACAGATATCACATCTGCTGAACTCACCTTTGTCATCATCAATTCTTCCAACTTCCTGGACATTGCGGAAACCGGTCCGGTAAGTCTCACATTCTGAGGTGACTATGAGAAACAGATTGATGAAAACAGTTTCCGCTTTGTTACTATGCACTACACTTGCAGCATGTAACAACACCACCAGTACCACAACTACAGCAACCCCCTTACCAACAGTTGCACCTACGCCTACTCCTTATGCAGAAATGGTGGATGCAGAAAACCTGTTGAACCAGTTGAAAGAAGTCAATACAAATGTTGGTACAATTATTGTCTATACAGCAGAAACGGATGCTAATCAGCTTCTTGGAAGACCTGGCTACTATACCTCAAAGGCAAGTTTTGAAGATTTGCGCATCGAACAATATGATGTTGCCAATGATCCAAAAGGTGGCACGGTTGAAGTATTTGAAAATACGGAGGATTGCGATTCCAGATACGAATATCTGAGCAGTATGCAGGATCCTTCCCTTGGTGCCTTTGGTGTCAACCAGTATATCTACAAATACGACAAAGCGATCTTCCGCATTTCTTATGACATCACTCCGGATGAGGCGGAAGTATATCATTCTGCGATTGATGCAATCATGTCTCAATACCAGCCAGTTGAAGAAAACTGAACAGACAAAAAATGCAGGTCAACCTGCATTTTTACTTTACTCTTCAACAAATCTCACGCAATCTCCATCATTGACCATTTCAAACATTTCATCTTCATGTGGAGCGAGTCTTCCAAGAAGGTTGCGCTGACCATCATTGCGGATTTCACGTCTTGCGATCTGGATTTCACCTGCATAGTGCTTGTAATTGTCATTAACAATCAGCACACTGCCAACCGGGAAGTATTCACCTTCATACTTTCTTGGTTCGATTGGTCTGTTCTTGTTCATGAAACGTCCATTGCGGGAACGCCAGATCCATTCAGAACTGTCACCCATATCAGAAAGCGGATAGAATTCCATTAACATCCATCTTTCATTTTCTGAAATGTCCTTTTCAAGAATGACCTTCAGAACCTTTTCTTCTTCCATTTCCTTCATCGGGAAACCCATCTTCTTATAGAGTTCATACATTGGTGAATCTTCCATCTTACGTGGTTCGTCAAGAACACCTTTCAATGCCTTGAATTCTTCTTCTGTCGCATAGGCATTACCGATGAGCAGGTTTTCTACATTACCTGTACCAAAGAGAATTCTAGCCTGCAGATCAATTGGGAGATCTCTCAGTTTTTCTACGGTTGGAAGACCATCTTTTGCGTCCCATACACCATGTGTATCCGGTGCAGTTGAGGAAACAAAGGCTTCAATTGGATAACCATATTGTTCCAGTGCTTTGTTTGTGTCCAGGAAGTTCTTCCACTTCAAAGCTGTATAACGCTGTGGATAGAAGTTATGACCAAACATCAACTGGTCAGGACCAATGCCATTTTCCTTGAGGAAGGCAGCTTCCTCACCTGCTTTGAATGAAGCATTGAGCTGGATCTGGATGCCATATGGATTATTGCAGAGAACAAGATCCTTTTCCTTGCCATAGGACATATCCATACGGATAATGTCACAACCAATGTCATGGAATAGTGAAATGTCATCATAGTCTGCACCAATCTTTGTCATAAAGTTCGGATTGACATCCAATGATACCTTCATGCCAACTTCATGAGCAGCTTTGATGAAATCACGGAAGTAGTTGATGATTTCCTCATTTGTGCCTTCTACAGAAAACATACTTGAGAAAACACGCGTACAGCCATATTTTGCGGCAAGTTTCAGATAATCACGGATTTCATCCAGTGGTCTGAGGTCGGGATACACAGATATACCAATCTCTCTTCTTTTCATTTTCTTTCCTCCAATAATTCGTTACCATTATTGTAATTGAATTCATCGAAAGAAACATGACAATTCCAAAAGATTGTCCAGATTGACAGAACAATCAGGCATCCGATTGATTCCCCACAAGCTTGCATTGCCAATTGTGCATTGTATAATAATTGTAAAGACCACAAGGGAAGCATCTTAACAGAGGCTTCTCTTTGTTGTTAGAAAGAGAGGGAATCATGTCTCAGGATAAAAACACATATATCTTCGAGTCCGCACCTGTACACAAAGCAGTGCTCTCCATGGCGGCACCTACGATTGCCAGTTCACTTGTCATGGTCTTCTACAACCTTGCGGACACCTTCTTTGTCGGTATGTTGAATAATCCGATCGAAAATGCGGCGGTCACCCTGGCCGCACCAGTTCTTCTTGCCTTCAATGCCGTCAATAACCTGTTTGGTGTAGGCAGTTCCAGTATGATGAGCCGCGCCATGGGAAGAAAAGACATCAACACATTTAAAAAGAGTTCTTCCTTTGGCTTCTGGGGTTCTGTCATCTGTGGTGCTGTTCTTTCCCTTGCCGCATTTGTGCTGGCAGAACCATTGCTTGTCATGCTTGGCGCAACGGAAGAAAACATGGCAAGTACATATGACTACCTGTTCTGGACTACCGTATGTGGTGCCATTCCTTCCATACTCAATGTCGTACTTGCTTACATGGTACGTTCAGAAGGTGCTTCCATGCACGCTTCTATCGGTACGATGTGTGGCTGCTTTCTGAACATCATCCTCGATCCCATCTTCATCCTGCCATGGGGCTTCAATATGGGCGCATCTGGTGCAGGACTTGCGACATTTTTGTCCAACTGTGTTGCCTGCTTATACTTCTTTGTTCTGCTGTTTGTCCGCAGAGGCAAAACAAACATTGCCCTCAAGTTCCTCAAACCTACCAAAGACATCGTCACCGGTGTATGCGGTGTAGGTATTCCGGCTTCCATTCAGAACCTGCTCAACGTAACCGGTATGACCATCCTCAACAACTTCGCTTCTGCTTATGGTTCCAATGCTGTAGCGGCGATTGGTATTGCCCAGAAGATCAACCAGGTGCCATTCTATATCGCCAATGGTTTGTCACAGGGTCTTATGCCACTCACCAGTTACAACTACGCTTCTGGTGACCATCCACGAATGAAGAGCTGCTTCTACTTTGCCGTAAAGGCATCGATTTCCTTCCTGCTTGTGGTAACACTTCTCTATTGGTTCAACAGCGAATTCCTTGTATCACTCTTTATGAAGAATCCTGAAATTGTGGCAATTGGTTCATCCTTTTTGAAGGGTATGTGCCTCTGTCTGCCATTCCTTGCCTTTGACTTCCTGGCTGTTGGTGTCTTCCAGTCAACCGGTATGGGTAAACTGTCACTGATCTTTGCGATCTGCAGAAAGATCATCTTCGAAATCCCTGCAATGATTCTCCTCAACATCTTTATTCCGCTCTATGGTCTTGCTTATTCCCAGACCGTTGCAGAAGTTGCACTGGCAATTATTGCCTTCTTTGTATTGAGAAAATTATTCAGAGGATTTAACCGTACAAAACAAACCGCATAAGTACAAGTGGACCACACGGTCCACTTTTTCATTTGAAAAGGAGAAGCATTCACTCCTCCTTCATCAATTATTCCTTTGTGGCTGCTTCCAGTATTTCCTTCAGAAGATCATATGCCTTGTCATAAGACGCAAGATTCAACCTTTCACCAACCGCATGTTCCTTTTCACTGATGGCACCAAAGGTAATGATATCCATCTCTGGATTCAGACCTTTGAACACACCACATTCCAGTCCGCCATGGGTTGCCTGGCATACCAACGTCTCACCATGTTTTGCAAGAACCTTTGCATAGATTTCGCGCATCTTTGAGACCGGTGTATAGAACCATGCCGGATCACGGGAACCACTTTCATGTTGCAGACCACAAAGCTTTGCGGCAATCGCAACCCTTTCAATGACATGGTCAAGGGCACTGTCCCTGTCAGCACGGGAAAGAATATCAATACTGAGCACATCCCCTTTTGTATGAATGACACCGACATTGCTGGAAAGCGCAGTTACATCAATTTCAAGATTCTTCTTCATAAAGCCATTTGGCACAACCATCAGGAAGTCAAGAATTGCTTCTGTGTCTTTAGCACTCATCTTTTCATCTGCACTGCCTTCTTCCAGTACTGCTTCAAAGTCAGGTTCAGAAACAGGATATTCATCTTTGATATGCTGAACGGTTTCCGCAAAGCTCTTTTCCATCAACGCTTTGTCCCTGCAGGCAAAAACAACTTTTGTATAGGAAGGAATGGCATTGTTCTTTGAACCGCCTTCCAAGGAAACTAAAGATACACCTGCTGCCTCAGCTTCCTTAAGAATTCTTGCCGCAAACAGAATGGCATTGCCACGTTCCTTATTGATTGCACCGGCACTATGACCACCCGCAAGTCCTCTGATCGTAAGAACCATGACCGTGTCTGTATTCTTTTCCTTCTCAAATTGTCTTGTCACAACCTGACGGCATGCGGCAGAAGAACCCGTTGCTGTAACATGTTCTCCACCACCATCCAGAGAAATCATACGGGATGCATGGATATCTTCCTTATGCAAGGCTTTTGCACCATCAAGACCAATTTCTTCCTGTACGGTGAAAATACATTCCAAAGCCGGATGTACCGCTGTTTCATCTTCAAGCAAGGCAAGCATATAGGCTGCACCCTTGCCATCATCTGCACCGAGTGTCGTATCCTTTGCATAGAGCCAGCCATCTTCTACATAAAGATCCAGTGGATCTTTCTCAAAGTCATGTGTGCTGTCCATTGTCTTTTCATTGACCATATCAATATGTGCCTGCAGAATCATCGGTTCAGCATTTTCACATCCCTCTGTTGCTGGTTTTTCAATGATCACATTCCAGATTTCATCCTGTTTCCAGGACAGATTGTTGTCTTTGGCAAACTGGACAATCCTGTCACTCAATGCCTTTTCATTGCAGGAACCATGTGGAATCTTTGCAATTTCCGTAAACCAGTATACATAGCGTTTTGACAAATCAAGTGTTTCCATAACAAACCTCCAATTTCATTCATTGTACCCCAATAGGAAGTCCATCTCATCAGTTTCACCGTCCCAAAAGTGAAAAATGTAACAAAAGTGCTATCTGATATGAAACTCTTTTCACAGGTTGTCGTTATTCTTCATTAATCATTCATTCTCATTCAGAATATTCTATTCTCAGTCAGAATATTTTATTCATCACCTGAATATTTTATTCACCCTCTGCATAAGCCAGTTTGTCAAAAATATCAGTTTTCCGCATAAGTAAAGGCTTTTTGAGTGTGAATATTTTATTCTGGAATAGAATATTTTATTCAGAATAACAGTAATAATAGTGTTTATTTGGAATGAATATACTCACAAAATCATTCAGGAAACTTTTTTTCTACGGTCTGTTTGATACATCAAAAACACGTATTATTCTTATTCCAGAATAAGAAAGAATGATTCCTACAGCATGAATAGCCGATTCTGCGCCCTGCAGAAACCATGCAAATGAAAATGCAGAAATCATTTTCATATTGCCAATCACGTACTTCCGCATTTTCCTGAAAGTAATGAATACACTCTTGCCATTCGCAATTCCAACCATTATTATAACCGTTGTAAAAAATGAGGTTGTCATGAAAGATTCTGCGGATATCCGGAAAGTCAACAGGCACAAAATATTTACAATTCTCTGGTATGGCGGTCAATTCAGCAAACAGCAGCTGTCCGTACAAACCGGTTTGAGCATTGCCACATGTAATACCCTGTTGAACGAAATGGAACAGGCAAAAGAAGTCATTGGTGAAAAGAAACGACTACAGGATGTGGGCAGAGAAACTGTATGTTACAAAATCAATGAAGCATATGAAAGTTTCCTCTGTATCAATTTTGAAGTGTTGAACGACATGAGGTATTTCACCATTCATCTTCTTTCCCCTGTTGGCACGATCATCGAAAAAGTGGAAAAACAGTTTGCCATTCTTGATTATCCTGCCATTGCCAGTGAAGTAGAACACCTGTTAGAAAACCACAAGAATGTATCCCAGATTCTTATAGGCATACCAGGTATTGCCAAAAATGGCATCATTCGTCACTCCGACATTGATGAACTGGAAAACATTGCATTGGTGTCCCTTTTGGAAAAGAAATTCCATATTCCGGTCCATATGGAAAATGACATGCACTATAAGGCATATGGCTATTATTGCAAACATGGCAAAGAAGATGAAATTGTCACCTTTGCCTATTTTCCAACTGGTATTCTTCCCGGAACTGCCAGTGTTCATGGTGGCATGATTATCAAAGGCAGAGATCATTTTGCAGGAATGCCCGGGTTCCTCCCTTTTGACACAAATCGCGATGAACTGCCTGCCCTGTTGCACAAAGAAACATGTCGTCCATTTGTTTCCAGGACCATCGCTTCCATCATTACCCTCATCAACCCCGGTACAATTGTATTTACCGGGGACTTGTTAGACAAAGACAGTCTTCTTTGGATCAGAGAAGACTGCATGCAATATATCCCAGAAGAATATATGCCAGACTTCATCTATGAAGATGACTTCAACAGCTATTACCTGGCAGGAATGTACCACAAAGCATTGGACTTGAAAGGAGTTATATAATGACTGAACGGGAAAAACTGAACAAAGGATTATGGTATGATGCAAACTATGATAAAGAATTGCTGGATCAGCGGGAAAAAGCAGAAGAATTGTATTTTCTGTTGAACCTGACCCCTCCCCAACAGGCAGAAAAAAGGGAGGAAATATTAGCGAAACTATTACCAAACAAAGGCAGGGATGTCAGTATTTCACCACCGTTTTACACCGATTATGGATATAACTGCTATATCAGTGATCATACTTTTATCAACCATAATGCCTACCTCATGGATGGTGCACCTATCCGGATTGGTTCGTATTGCTTTATCGGGCCAAATTGCGGTATGTATACAGCTCAGCATCCATTGCTTGCCAAAGATCGCAATAAAGGACTTGAACGGGCAAGACCAATTACCATTGGAAACAATGTCTGGATTGGTGCTGATGTCACCATCCTGCCTGGTGTAACCATAGGCGACAATACGGTCATCGGTGCCAAAAGTGTCGTCACAAAAGACATTCCTTCCGGTGTAGTTGCTATGGGAAACCCATGCCGTGTCATACGTGAAATCACTGATGAAGACAGTATTGAGAAAAGCTGATGAAGAAAAGAATATTGTATGAAATACCCTCCGGCATACATTCTCTTCAATAGCTGAATGCGATAATCATGCATCGAAAATATCGATGCATGATTTTTTAGTTTCATAATAGAAAGCATTCCTCAAAATGCCATAAAACAGCATAGGATCTGCCTGTTTCACAGTATGTATATCCACTTTTTGTCTATGCATTATTTTCTTATGCATAATAATCATTTATTCATCCATACTCCATATCTATAGGTATTGTCTATTGTATGTGTTTTGTAAATCGTATTTGTCACTGTTCTTTTTTCATCTTATTCTTTATTCGCAAACGGAGGGAGAAATTATGTTTACCAATCAACAGCTCAAAAAAATGATCGTACCATTGTTTGTCGAACAGTTCCTTGTACTGCTTGTCGGCATCAGTGACACATTTATGGTTTCCTATGCAGGTGAAGCTGCTGTATCCGGTGTTTCACTTGTCAACAGCTTCAATACCATCTTCATTTACATCTTCACTGCCCTGGCTTCCGGTGGTGCGGTTGTCATCTCACAATATATTGGCAACAAAGACAATGACAAAGGTTCTGAAGCTTCTTCACAGCTTCTCATGTTCTCCACTGTCTTTTCCATCCTTCTTACAGCACTTGTATTCCTTGGGGGAGAGAATATGCTCGGTGTGCTGTTTGGAAGAGTTGAAACATCTGTCATGGATGCCTGCATGACCTACCTCTATATCACTGCGCTTTCCTTCCCGTTCCTTGCCATTTACAATGCAGGTGCTTCGGTATACCGCTCCATGGGACGGACAAAGGAAACAATGTATATTTCTGTTATTTCCAACCTGATTAACATCGTTGGTAATGCTATCGGTGTCTTTGTGCTCAAGGCTGGTGTTGCAGGTGTTGCATGGCCTTCTACCATCGCAAGAATTGTTTCTGCCATTATGATGACAAGACTCTGCTTACGCAAAGACAATGCGGTTTATTTCACAAAGAACTATGTACTGGAATGGAATGGTAGTCTTTTGAAGAAAATCTTCTCCATTGCTATTCCAAATGGTGTTGAAAATGGTATCTTCCAGCTTGTCAAAGTCGCTCTCAGTTCCATTGTTGCCCTGTTTGGTACATATCAGATTGCCGCAAATGGTGTTGCCCAGACGATCTGGTCTTTGGCAAGTGTATGTTCTTCTGCGATGGGACCTGTATTCATTACCGTCATTGGACAGTGTATGGGTTCTAAAGATACGGAGCAGGCAGAATACTATTTTGGCAAACTGCTCAAAATCAACTTTGTGATGTCTGTTGCCTGGAATGTGCTCATCTTTGCGATCACGCCACTCATGATGCCGTTGTTCAACCTGGCAGATGAAACGAAAGAACTGATTATCATCCTTGTTCTCATCCATAACATCTTCAATGCCATCATGATGCCTTTCTCTGGAAGTCTTGGCAATGGCCTGAGAGCTGCAGGAGATGTGAAGTTCACCATGTATGTAGCCGTTGGTTCTACCGTTATCGTAAGACTTGTTCTTTCTTACATCTTCGCCCTCACATTCAATATGGGTGTCATCGGTATCGCCTTTGCCATGTGTGCAGACTGGACAGCACGTGCCATCATCTATTACATCCGTTACCGCAAAGGTACATGGAAACAATTCCAGGTTATCTGATCATTGTCAGAATCAATACATATGCATACAAAACAAGTATGGATAGCCATTTCTTTGAAGACTAAAATAGTATGGAAAGGATAAGCAGGCGTATCACCTGCAGGTAAATGTATGAGTGAAACTAAAATTGTTGCAGGAACAGGTGGCGAACATTACATTCCTTATACTGAACGAACAGGCAATGAATCCATTGTCTACTTCACAAGAGACCTTTCTGCTGAAGGCCTGGAAAAAATCTACAAGAGAGTCAATGGCAACATCACTGGCAAAGTAGCTGTCAAGCTGCATACCGGTGAAAAGAACGGGCCGAACATTCTACCTCGTCCATGGGTCAAAAACCTGATTGAAACGGAAATTCCTGATGGAACAATCATCGAGACAAACACATACTATGAAGGTGACCGTTATACAACAGAGTCACACCGTGAAACACTGGAAGTCAATGGCTGGACATTCTGCCCGGTTGATATCATGGATGAAAACGGTACGGTAAACCTCCCTGTCAATGGTGGCAAGTGGTTTACCGAAATATCCATGGGCAAAAACATTGTCAATTATGACTCCATGGTTGCCCTGACACACTTCAAAGGACATTCCAAAGGTGGCTTTGGTGGTTCCAACAAGAACATCGGCATCGGTTGTGCAGATGGACAAATTGGCAAGAAGATGATCCATACAACACCTGGTTCTACTGATATGTGGGACATCAGCTATGAAGAATTCATGGAAAGAATGACCGAATCCTGCAAGGCTGCAATTGACCATTTTGGCAAACATGTCACCTATGTCAATGTCATGCGCAACATGTCTGTATCCTGCGATTGCGAAGGTACAGCAGCCGCACCAGTTGTTACACCAAACATTGGTATTGCGGCATCCACTGACATTCTCGCTGTTGACCAGGCTTGTGTAGACCTTGTATATGCCCTCAAGGAAGAAGATCATCACGACCTTGTGGAAAGAATGGAATCAAGACATGGTTTAAGACAGCTGACCTACATGAAGGAACTCGGCATGGGTAATGACCGTTACATCCTCATTGATATTGATAACAATGACGCCATCATTTCATTGAAAGATGCCGTCAAAGACGTCGTACCTTTCAAGAGAATCCGCTGATCCAGACAAAAAGACGGGCAACCGTCTTTTTATATTCCATACGCCCAAAGACTCATGATCTCAGATGAGAATTCATCCAATTGCCAGAACTTTTGAGAATTTGCTTTGCTGTTGGGGTCATTGATGATAATTCCACCATCCCTTACTCCGGCAAGCACGATGAAGTGCCCACCCTTTGTAAAGTGTCCTGGCCCAACACTGGCAATAATGACACCACCACTTTCCAATACCGGATAAATATCATCGATGGTTATCTGTTGACCATGTATGCCGAGCATTGCAGCACCATCTGTCATCATTGACCAGTCTGTTCCTACCCCTTCTACAAAGTAACCATCCGTTTCTGCCATATCAGCCACATATGCCGGTGTCAGAGAAACATTCTGGCTCAGATATACCGCTACCATAGAAAGACATGTTGGTCCACATCCTGTTACAGCAAGCAGATTTCCACCATAGATGTGATAGCCCCATCGTTCATCCCATTGCAGAAACAAAGGGACACTGTCAAATGAGACTTCTCCTACAGTTTCCGCAACCGGAAGGTCTTTCTTCTCTTCATAGTCCATCACAAACTGCACCGTCTCAGAATTGTCCTTCAACAAAGCAAACAAATCATTCCGATGGATATCGTTACTCTGGATAAGAGAAACATATGCCTTCGCCAGTGGGATATACCTCCCCGCAAATACAGCACCAGAGACAAGTACCACACATAACAGCAGTAAAGCAGCCACCCTCCCTGTTTTGATTCTTCTTTTCCGATGTCCTCTGTTTCTTTTCATGTATTCAATGATACACGGTTTTCTTTTCGCTGTTGATTAAGCCTTTCTTAATTTGAAAAGAGATACTCAAAAGTGCAATTCTTCCAGCACTTCACCAATATCCCCATCAAGACATATGGATTGCGTTGCAATGTCTTTTGGCACAAATGCTTCACCTTTGTTGATACATACATACACTGCTTTCTTATTCTGCATTGTCATCCGCCAGAATGGATATTTGATAATACCCGGGGTGTTGCCTCCTACACCAAGTTCAAGAAAGAGAATATGTTTCCCTTCATACCTTTGCAGAAACTGTACATACCAGTTTGCAGCACGATGCCACCCTTCGTCTTCTACAAACGTTTCATCAGCGCGCAGGTTCATCGACATCGGTTTATGGCAATGTGGGCAGTATGGAATCAGATCAGGTGGAATTTCCATCTTCAGCTTTATACCTTCTGGTGTGCAAAGCTCATTATCTTTCATGACAAAACCCTGTGCCTTCACCATCTCCCGTATTACCTCTTCATTATCATAGGTTTTGTCATGGCATGGTTCACTGCATTGAAATAATCCATAATCTCCCTGGGTATAGAACAACCTGTCTTTGGCAAAACCACTTTTCTGAAAACAGTGATCTACATTTGTTGTCAGCACAAAATAGTCTTTATCTTTCACAAGGTTGAACAATGTCTCATACACCGGTTTGGGAATATCCATATACCGGTTGATAAAGATATAACGGCTCCAATATGCCCAATGTTCTGCAAGGTTTTCAAATGGATAGAAACCTCCGGAATACATATCGCGAAATCCATATTTTTCTATGAAGTCATGAAAATACATGTCGAACCGTTCACCAGAGTAAGTAAAACCAGCCGAGGTGGAAAGACCAGAACCTGCACCGATGATGATTGCGTCTGCTGTTTCGATTTCGTTTTGCAGTCTTTCACTATTGTTGTAACAATCGTTTATAGATCTCTTTGTCAGTATCCTTGAAAACAGTGTTAAAGATCACCTCCATCCTGAAAGGATTGGCTTTCTGCCATTGTTTTACTGTTTTGATGGCAATTTGTGCTGCCAGTTCATTTGGGAAATGATATTCACCAGTAGAAATACAACAGAAGGCAATACTATGCAATCCATACTCCTTTGCTTTTTCTAGACACGACACATAACAGCTGGCAAGTATTTCACAATCCTGTTCCGTTACTTCCCCAGCGATATATGGTCCTACCGTATGGAGAACATACCGACAAGGAAGATTGTAGGCTTTTGTTATCTCTGCCCTGCCAATTTCTTCCTCATGTCCTTTTTGTTGCATGATCTCAAGACATGCAAGTCTTAACTGTATGCCGGCATACGTATGGATCGCATTATCAATACAGCTGTGACATGGCACAAAGCAGCCAAGCATCTGGCTGTTTGCAGCATTGACAATACCATCCACCACAAGGGTTGTGATATCCCCCTGCCAGAGGAAAATACCAGGTTGTACTGGTGTAAGATCAGAAAGCTTTGTTATACCACGCTCCTGTAATCTTTCTTTGAGATACGCATCCTGTACATCGAGAAATTCCTTTGAAATGGGTAATGGCATACGTACATTCAAGAGACTTCTTAGCAGCTTTCTTTTCTCTTCCATTTCTTCAGGAATACCAATAGAGGCATATGCCTTGTCTTCAGAAAGCAGATATTGTAACAAATAATCCAAACGTTCTTCCTGTTTCATACCTTCACCTTCTTTCTATTGCCTTTACAGGACAAACGACATAGCAGTTACCACAATGCAGACAGTGTGTCTGCTGGATGACTGCCTGTCCATCTTTCATTGCAATACAGTTCTGTGGACATAGAGAAATACATTCATCACATCCAATACACCTTTCATTGATGAAATATCCACCCATTACAGCCTTTTTGTTTCCAAAGGCAAATGAAGCACGTTCAATGGGTTGTTTTGACAAATCAAAGTACTCTCCACTGCCTTCATATATTCTGAAAACAGTAAGTGCCTTGCGGGAATCTGTTGTTGGATAAATCGAATGCATGTATGGATTCTTTTGGAAAAGATCATCCAGTCTTTCACTTCCAATTTCCATAGCTTTACCTTGCAATGACACAGCCACGGAAGAAAGCGTATCCTTTCCCCGCAAGGCTGTAAAAGAGATATGTTCATCATTCTTCAAGCGTTCATAAAACTTCTTTCCCGTTGCGGTCAGAAAGTAAAGACCTTCCTCATCATAGTCCATAATATCGATGGCACATGTGACAGGATGACCATCCTTATCAACGGTTGCCATAACTACGGAATGCATTTGTTCAACAATATATCTGAGATAATCCATTATCTCCACCTCCCGGTTTTATCCATGAACATCAAATGCCATACCATTTTCGTTTGACAGTACGCACAATTAAGTGCTGTAGTTACCGTAAGGTAACCAAAAGAAAAACGACAGGTTTCCCTGCCGCAACATATTCTCATTTCAATTTGTCATTCCGGATACAGAAAGAAAGATAATCCAGGCAGTCAATCTTCTTGCAACAAGAATGATATGTCTTGCGCAATGTTTCGCGCTTTTCTTCAATCAGATTCATCGCTTCCTGCTTTCTGCCTTCCTGCAGTGCATCCTCAACTGTTTCTGCCTCTTGCTTGCTGCAGCCTGCTTCCAAAAGACAAGCACAAATGTCTTCACACTGTTTCTTTTGCATACAAGATCCTCCTGTCGAAGTCAGTATAAGCAGAAATCAGAATAATTGGAAATGCGTATTGATTATACGTTATAATAGTTTTTAGTAATAGGAGGCAACATGGAACTTCGTGTATTGAAATATTTTCTGGCAGTTGCCCATGAACAGAGCATTATCCATGCGGCAGAAGCATTGCATTTAACCCAGCCTACCCTTTCCACACAGCTCAAAGCACTGGAACAGGAACTTGGCAAGCAGTTGCTCATCCGCGGTTCAAAGGGAAGCCGTAAGGTGACCCTGACGCAGGATGGCATGATTCTTAAAAAAAGAGCAGAAGAAATCTTGCAGCTGGTTGATAAAACCGAGCAGGAAATACGCTCCTCAGAAGATGTCATGCTTGGTGATATTTATATTGGTGCTGGTGAAACAGAAGGTGTCAGTCTCATTGCCAAAACAGCCCGCTGTATGATGAACAGCCATCCTGGCATCCGTTTTCACCTGCGCAGTGGCAATGCGGAATATGTCTCAGAACAGATGGACAAGGGACTGCTGGACTTTGGACTCATCTTTGGTGATGTTGACCATCGTAAATACAACTCCATCCGCTTTCCTCATGAAGATATCTGGGGCATCATTGCACGTCGTGAAGATCCAATTGCGGAAAAAACATGTGTCACCGCAGATGATCTGAAACAACTGCCCTTGCTTATTTCTTCAGAAGTCGGTGAAATTACCATCCGGGAATGGCTGAATACAAGTGAAGAAGAACCATTGCACATTG
>CASEPS010000051.1 GCA_949289855.1 uncultured Erysipelotrichaceae bacterium | reverse complement strand
CGGAAGATGTTAACAGATGGTCACTATCGTAAAACCTATGTTGACAATCTCTTCAAAGGTTCTGGTTCCTTTACCGAATGTCAGAAAAATGACTTTGATTGTCTTATTGTTGATGAAGCACATCGACTCAATGAAAAGTCCGGATTGTTTTCCAATATGGGAGAAAACCAGATCAAGGAAATTATCCATGCCGCAAGACTCTCCATATTCTTCATCGATGACCACCAGAGAGTAACCCTTAAAGACATTGGCAGCACAGAAGAAATCAGAAAGTGGGCAAAAGAAGCTGGGGCATATGTGGTAGAAGATACATTGTTATCACAATTCCGTTGCAGTGGCAGTGATGCCTATCTTTCCTGGATTGATAATGTTTTGGAAATCAATCCTGACGCAACAGATGACTTTGAGGGTGACTATGACATACGTATATGTGATAGTCCTGAAGAAGTCAGAGACCTGATTATAGAACGCAATGTAACAAACAATAAATCCAGAATGGTAGCAGGCTATTGCTGGGACTGGATCAAAGATGGCAAGAATGACACCAATGTACATGACATCACGATTGGTGACTTTGGCGCATCATGGAATCTTGGCTCATCCTCTACATGGGCAATTGATCCACAATCAGTGAATGAAATAGGCTGTATTCATACATGCCAGGGATTAGAATTTGATTATTGTGGTGTCATCATTGGAGATGACATGCGTTATGATGATGGCATCATTACCGATTATACAAAACGTGCAAAAACAGACCAGTCCATGAAAGGTATCAGAAAACTGATCAGGAAAGATAAAGACTATGCACTGCAGCAGGCAGATGCCATTATCAAGAACACATATCGGACACTCATGACAAGAGGACAGAAAGGGTGTTACATCTATTGCACAGATAAGAAATTGAATGATTATCTGAAGAAGAGACTTAATACAAAGTAACAGAATTGCTCTATGACAAAGAGAACTATGCATGAACTTGGTTCTCTTTTTATTGAAAAGTAATGTTTTTGAGGTCTGATTTATATTGAAAAGTAATGATTTTGATGGTTAATTCATATTGAAAAGTAATGAGTTTTGGTTTCAATATGTATTGAAAAGTCAATTGGGATCATCAGGGAGAGGTGTGTGATATGCAATATTGTATAGAAACAAATGGTGGAATCGTACGTGGAGACAAAGAAGGTGACTTCTATTGTTTCAAGGGAATTCCCTATGGAAAAGCAAAGCGGTTTGAGAAAGCTGAACCATATTGTTGGGATGGTGTACTTGATTGTACTGCATTTGGCAATATAGCAATGCAGATGAAAGGAAGACATAGTGGAGAAGAAGGCATTGTGGAAGGCTGTGATGAAGATTGTCTCAATCTCAATATCTATACCAAAGACCTCTCTGCTCATCTTCCGGTACTTGTCGAAATCCATGGTGGTGCATTTCAGACAGGCAGCAACCGCCAGCATGCACCAGTTGAAATGATGCGTGACAGGAACTTTGTCTATGTTTCCATCAACTACCGCCTTGGTATATTTGGTTACCTGTATCTTGGTGAAGCGTGTCCTGATAGTGGCAATAATGGTTACCTTGACCAGTTGCTTGCTTTGCGCTGGGTATATGCAAATATAGGTTCTTTTGGTGGTGACAGGGAAAACATTACCGTTATGGGTGCTTCTGCTGGCGCAAAGTCCATTGCCGCTTTGATGTTACAAAAGGAATGCAAAACACTATTCTCAAAAGCCATTCTTTCCAGCGGTGCTTACCAGTGCATACGTGATACTGGCACGGCTGAAAAGGTCGCAAAGAAGTATTTTGCAATACTTGGCACAGATGATATAGAAGAGCTTAAAACAATGGATGGTAAAGCATTGTTAGAGGCACAGCATATACTTTGTACTGTTGAAGAAAGTACATGTATGTTTGGACCGGTTGCGGATGGAAGAAGCATTCCGTATGACTACCTGGATGTATTGCATTCCTCTGCATATTGGAAGGGGAAGGCAATTGTTGGCAGCTGCCTTCATGAACTTGGTTTCTACCCTTTGATGGACAAAGACTTTGTAAGCCATGCAAAGAATATTGCCAAAGGCTTGTTTGGCAACAATGCGGAAATTGCTGTAAGGGATGCAGAAAGGCTTTCTTCTATAGATGAAGAACAGGCATGGGTGAAGGTATTATCTGACTATATGTATCGCACCTATAGTGCACGCATGAGCGATATACTTTCTGGTAATGGAAGTGATGTTTACCGGTATTCCTTTACCCGTTCTCCGGCTTTGCACTGCATGGACCAGAGCTTTGCCTTTGGCAAAGAACATACTGAAAAGCTTCAGGAAGTTATTTTCCGTGCCTATACAAACTTCATTATCAACGGCGACCCAAATGGAGAATGTGTTCCACATTGGCATAAGTATGACAAAGGTATGCATAACTGCATGTTATGGGACAATGAACCACATGAAGAAAATGGGAAGGATGATGTGTTAGACAACTTCCCGGAACAGGTCTATAGACTCTGATAAATGACAAAGGGCAGGATGATCCTGCCCTTATTTATATGATGACATGAATGCCCTGCGCTTTGAGTTCTTCTTTATACTGCTCTGGTATTTCATCATCGGTGATCACTGTTTTGATTGCACCTTTGAGGTTGAGTGGTACAACACCCTGCTTGCCAAACTTGACACTTTCTGTAAGCACCACAACATTTTCTGCCTGTTTTGCCATATCCCGTACTGCCTGTGCACGCATCTGGTCTTTGTTGGTAAAACCGGTGCGTTCAGTATAGCCATCTGTACCAATAAAGAAGAGGTCAGTGTAGAAGTTTTCTACAGTTTGTCTTACAAGTGGTCCAACCATGACCTGGGCATCCATCTGGTATATGCCACCGGTCAATATGATTTCAAAATTGGACTTGCCACGGATGTATTGGGCAATGAAGGCGCTGTTTGTGATAATGGTAATGTCTTTCTTTGTTTCGCAAAGCGCATCTGCCAATAGTGCACAACAGCTGCCACTTTCGATCATGATGGTATCCCCATCATGAACGAGTTCACTGGCTTTCTTTGCTATCCTTTTCTTTTCTTCATAATGCCAGGCAATGCGTCCATTGATGTCATCCGGACTGGAAAGGATGGCATAACCATGTTCACGATGGATGATGCCCCGCTTTTCCAATATGTCGAGGTCTTTACGGATAGTGACCTTGGAAACATTGAGCTTTTCAGAAAGCTCTGTCACTTCCATTTTGTTTTCTTTTGTCAAATATGCAAGAATTTCATTCAATCTGTCTTTCATAGTCTTATTGTATATCAGAAAAAGGCATCTATGCCACATTGATGAAATGTGTCACAGTAGTCTTCAAGATCTTCCCTGTGTAAAGAAGGCACATTTTCATAGTCATATGGTCTGCTGAGAAGGTGGTATTTGTTTTCGCCAAACTGATGGAATGGCAGAAGCTGACACCTGTTGGTGGAAAGGGCATGCAGCAGGGCAGAAAACTGCTTTGCGTCATTGTTGCTGTCATTAAAACCAGGAATGACAGGTATGCGTGGCAGGATTTCTTTATGCATGTCTGCAGCTATTTTCATATTGGAAAGAATCAGTGTGTTATCAACACCTGTTCCCCATTTGTGTCTTTCGCTATTCCAGTGTTTCATGTCAAACAGGATATAGTCAATATAAGGCAATAGTCTTTCGAAGGTTTCCTGAGACACAAAACCGGTTGTTTCTACACATGTATGAATACCTTCTTCTTTTGCGGCAAGCAGCATCTGTAGGGCAAAGTCTGGCTGGCTCATCATCTCTCCACCAGATAATGTCATACCACCACCATCTTCATAAAACACCTTGTCTTTGCATACTTCCTCTATCACTTCTTCGACTGTCATTTCTTTTCCTTGTGCTTCCAATGCTCTGACTGGACATTCTTTGATACAGGCAAGGCAATGTGAACATGTATGGGAGTCGATATGGATCTTTTCATCCATAAAGGTTATCGCGTGTGTTGGGCAGATGGTTTCACAATGCCAGCACTGGATGCACTTTTTGGTGTCATGGAAGATTTCCATCTGTACATTCTGGCTTTCCGGGTTGGCACACCATCTGCACCGTAATGGACAGCCTTTAAAGAACACGGTTGTACGGATACCCGGTCCATCATTGACGCTGTATTTCTGGATATTGAAGACAATGCCTTTCTTTGTTCTGTCACTTTTCATATCGTTTCCTCTTGTTGCATTAACAGTAGTACATGACAAAGAGAATTGCAATATATTTGGTTTCGAAAGAAAGTAAATTAAATTTCAGAAGAAAGATATTGACCAGAACATCTGATTTGTTATACTGAAATTACAAAGATAAGCAATTACGCTTACGAAAGAAAGGTAATATATGAAAAGTGCACAGTTTGGATCATTAAGTGAACGCATGCAGGCATTCCGTGAAGAAGTATTGGATGAAAAACCATATATCGATGCGGAGAGGGCAATTCTTGCGACAGAGGCGTATAGAGAAAACCTGAACCAGCCAAGGGTGATGGTCAGAGCGTTTATGTTGAAGAAGATTCTTGAAAACATGCGTATCTATATTGAGGACAAGACATTGCTTTGTGGCAACCAGGCGACAAAGAACCGCAATGCCCCGATTTTTCCAGAATATACGATGAAATTTGTCATGGATGAACTGGATTTGTTTGAAAAGCGTGATGGTGATGTGTTCTATATCACCGAGGAAACA
The DNA here is from genome assembly GCA_949289855.1 of uncultured Erysipelotrichaceae bacterium. Taxonomy (GTDB): domain Bacteria; phylum Bacillota_I; class Bacilli_A; order Erysipelotrichales; family Erysipelotrichaceae; genus Bulleidia. The sequence goes on along the minus strand of CASEPS010000051.1, from coordinate 10,087 downwards.
AAAGATCAGTTAAGAGAAATTGCGCCATTCTGGGAAAATAACAACCTCAGGGCAAGAGGAGAAGCATTACTTCCCGATGAAGTGAATGTCTTCATGGAAACCGGTGTGTTTGGTATGGAAGGCAAGCTGAATGCAGGGGATGCCCATCTTGCCATCAATGATGAAAGACTGTTGAAAGAAGGTCTGAAAGGCTATGAAGAGCGGGTCAGAAAGTACAGGGCTGATCTTGATTTAACCGATCCTGACAGCATTGATAAAAATGTGTTCTATAAAGCTGTACTCATTGTCATTGATGCGGTACATCAGTTTGCTTTGCGGTATGCAAAACTTGCCAGGGATATGGCGGAAAAAGAAAGTGACGCAAAGCGCAAAGAAGAACTATTGGAAATGTCCCGCATTTGTGCAAAGGTACCATATGAACCAGCTTCCGGCTTTCATGAAGCCATTCAGTCAGTATGGTTTATCCAGCTCATATTGCAGATAGAGTCCAATGGACATTCTTTGAGCTATGGAAGATTTGACCAGTATATGTATCCATATTACAAACATGATCTGGAAGGTGGTGTGATGAATGAAGAAGATGCGCTGGAGCTGTTAGCGTGTCTATGGATCAAGACATTGACCATCAATAAAGTACGTTCCCAGGCACATACGCTTAGTTCTGCTGGTTCTCCAATGTATCAGAATGTGACCATTGGTGGTCAGACCATAGATGGCAAAGATGCAGTCAATGAACTGAGCTTTGCAGTATTGCAATCAGTCGCAAGAACCCGTCTCACCCAGCCAAACCTCACTGTCCGCTATCATGCCGGACTTAATCCAGAATTCTTTGATGCCTGCATTGAAGTCATGAAGCTTGGCTTTGGCATGCCAGCTCTCAACAATGATGAGGTCATCATTCCTTCCTTCATCCATTGGGGTGTAAAGAAAGAAGACGCCTATAACTACAGTGCCATTGGCTGTGTAGAAACAGCAGTACCTGGCAAATGGGGTTACAGATGCACAGGTATGTCCTATATCAATTTCCCAAGGGTATTGCTATGTGCCATGAATAATGGGGTAGATCTCACCAGTGGAAAACGGTTTACAAGTCCATGTGGATATTTTACCGAGATGGAAACTTATGAAGACCTCTTTGCGGCATGGGACAAGACGGTAAGGGAAATGACAAGATATAGTGTCATTGTCGAAAATGCGATTGATAAGGCTTCAGAAAGAGATGTACCGGATATTCTTTGTTCTACATTGACAGATGATTGTATTGCCCGTGGCAAGACGATCAAAGAAGGTGGTGCTGTCTATGACTTCATCTCCGGTCTTCAGGTTGGCATTGCCAATATGGCAGATTCGCTTGCCGCAATCAAAAAGCTTGTCTATGAAGAAAAGAAGATCACAAAAGAAGCTTTATGGAATGCCATCCTTGATGACTTTCAGTCAGAAGAAGGCAGAAAGATTCAGGACATGTTATTGCATGAAGCACCAAAATATGGCAATGATGATGACTATGTGGATCAACTGATTGTGGATGCCTATGACTGCTACCTCGATGAAATGAAAAAGTATCCAAATACCCGTTACAACAGAGGCCCGATTGGCGGTATCCGCTATGGTGGTACTTCTTCCATTAGTGCCAATGTTGGTCAGGGTATGTCTACCATGGCAACACCAGATGGAAGAAATGCGTATGAACCACTGGCGGAAGGCTGCAGTCCTGCTCATAATGCCGACCAGCATGGTCCAACGGCTGTCTTCAAGTCGATTACCAAGCTGCCAACCGAAGAAATTACAGGTGGTGTTTTATTGAACCAGAAGATGACACCACAGATGCTTTCTACAGAAGAAAACAAGAAGAAGCTGGAACTGCTGTTGAAGGTATTCTTCAACAGACTCCATGGCTACCATGTCCAATACAACATTGTTTCCAAAGAAACACTGATTGATGCCCAGCTTCATCCTGAGAAACACAAAGATCTCATTGTCCGTGTTGCCGGCTATAGTGCATTCTTCAATGTGCTTTCCAAAAAGACACAGGATGACATTATTGGAAGAACAGAACAGAGTCTCTAAAGAAAGAAGGAAAGAATATGAAACTGTTAATTGATGATGCCCATATCGAAGAAATCCGTAGTCTCTATGCATACTATCCTGTAGATGGTGTGACAACCAATCCAACCATCCTTTCCAAATGCGGTAAGGATCCCTATATCGTATTACAGGAAATCAGAGACTTCATTGGTGCAGAGGGAGAACTGCATGTCCAGGCTGTTTCCAGAATTGCGGAAGATATGGTAGAGGAAGCCCACCATATTACTTCCATCCTTGGCAAAAATACATGTGTCAAAATACCTTCTGTCAAAGAGGGATACAAAGCCATGCAGATATTGAAGAAAGAAGGGTATCGTATTACAGCTACAGCAATCTACTCTCCAGCACAGGCTTTCCTTGCGGCAAAGTGTGGTGTGGATTATGTCGCACCATATGTCAACCGCATTGATAACCTTGGCTATGATGGCATAGCAACAGTCAAAGAGATACAGGACATGTTAACAGCGAATCACTTTGAAACAGGCATTCTTGCGGCAAGTTTCAAAAATACCAGACAAGTCATGTCACTTGTAACCTATGGCATCACTGCCGCAACACTTTCACCAGATGTCTTTAAGGCAATGAACAACAACCAGTCAGTAGAAAGTGCAGTAGAAGCATTCATTTCTGACTTTGAATCACTCAGAGGAAAAGGAAAGACAATGCTCTATTGAGAGTGTTTATGAAAGAGGCAGATGCCTCTTTTTTATTGGATGGAAAAAATTTAATTACGATACATTTTGCGAAAATTCTATATTTCGGCACTTTTTGAGTTGCGGAAATTCGATATGTATAATTAATTATCCTAAAGCAATGCTCATTAATAGCTTTCATGTTTGTGTTATTGGTAGTTATTTGAACGTTTTTAGCATACAATAAACGTATATGTTGTTATTTGATGATGAACGCTACAGTCACTTTCTCAATCCGCTGAGTTCACGCAACCGCAAAGTGTACTATGAATGTATACAGAGTCTGATTGAGAAATCGAGGAATGTACCACTGCTCTATGAAACAGATGCCCGTGATACATTGATTTTGTATTTCCGCAATTGTAACTATGCCCTTGTTGAAGAAGATGTGGATGGTGGAAATGACAGACTTGGCAATAACCAGTCCGAAACAGATAATGCCAGTGCTGTTTTACGGTATTTCCGCTATTGTGGGTGGCTCTCCGAAAGAGAGCTTGGCCGCAATGGTGACAACATTGCGACTGTAGATCCATATTGCCGCAAACTCATTGATGCCATTGAGCGCATCTTCAACCGTGATAATTCTGCCGCTTTGAGTAATCAGATCTTTATGATCTACGATATTCTGCATTCTGCCTTCAATGAAGACCATGCCAGAACCCATCGTCCGTATTCCAATATTCTTGAACCGGTCAGTGATGCGGTAGGTGAATTGAAAAATGAATTACTGACACTGAAAGACAGTATCCGTACCATCATGCGTGTTGTCATCAGTCTGTCTGAAACAAATGACCTTGGTCAGTTCATGTTAAAAGATACGATGATGCAGAAGTTTTTCAGTGACTACTTCTTCATCAAAAAAGATGGCATGATTCCTGGTTACATCGGAGAAATAGAGAAGATGCTCGTGGATATTCTGAATACCAGGGTATATGAACGCATGATCAAAGAATTTCAGGAAATGCGCGGCTGTGAATACAATGAGGCATATGAAAGGGTGAATGGCCTTCTGGATGAAATCCGTTCCTTTATCAGCTATGACTATGAAAAGGATATGGACTATATTGACCACAGAATCAATACATACTACCAGCTCTATTCTTCCCGCATTCTCATGGTACTTTCCAATGGTGTCAATCTGCAGAGTTATCTGAATGATATTCTCATGTTTTTGAAACAGGCAGATGAAGAGACAAGAAACTTTGTCTTAGAGAAGCTTGGAGAAAGCTTTGAACTGCAGTCTTATAAGTATGTTGGCAGGAAGTCCATTGAAAGAAGACGGAAGCGCAAAGAAAACAGGCAGAGTGCTGCCGTCACTTCAAGTATTCTGACCATGGAAGAAAAGGCAGAACTCACAAGACAATTGCTCTATGAATATCCAGACCGCTTTGGCATAGAACAGGCAGCCGCATACTTTGATGCATTGCTTGGGGATAAAGATATACTTGAACCTGATGAATCGGTGATCAGAACAAGAGACGATGTGATGATGATTGTCTCTGCCATCATCTATTCAGACAGTGATGGCTTCCCATTTACTACAGCATTCAAAGAAGGCTATGTGGATACACCGCTGTCCCGCATCAGCCGTACCATCATCAAAAGGAGGGGGAAATGAGTGATCTGAAACTGGAATTATCCATCCGGGAAGAAGATGGAATACTATTCAAACGGTGTGTCCGGAAACTGCTGGATGCGACATTTATTGTCAAAGACAAAGAAGAAAAACTCTATGCCTATATCAGCCGTGAATCCAACCGTCAGGACATCAGCGACTACCTCAGGATGATTGGTTTTGATGTCTTTGTGGATGATCATGTTGGTGTTGCAATGTTAAGACAGTTTGAAGCAGACGAAGAAACCGTTGGTCTGAAGCGTGCCAATGTCGTTTCCTTTACGACCGAACAATACCATCTGCTGCTTGTCTTATGGGAAATCTATCTGGAAAACCTTGGTTACCAGGAACACAATACTGTTTCAAGAGGTGATCTTGTGGACAAGATCAAAGTGTATGAAGCAGATTTTGACAAGACAAAACTGAATAATGCATTGAAGCTTTTCAAGAAGTACAGCCTCATTGACTATGACACAAAAGATATGAGTGAAGATTGTGCAATTACACTTTATCCGTCTTTGCAATTTGGCTGGAACTTTGCCCAGTTCAAAATGGTGGCAGAAGAATATATGCATAATACACTGACTGACGAAGAGGAAGAGGAGGACGAAGAAGAATGATTCTTTTAAAACATGTCCGGCTCATCAACTGGTATGGCTTTGCCAACATCACCGTTCCGATCGGTTTCTTTACGCTTGTTGCTGGTAAAAATGGAAACGGCAAATCTGTATTCCTCGATGCCATCAAATATGCCCTCTATGGGGATACTGTCTTTAACAAGTCTTCCGAAAACAGAGGCAGCCGTACTGTGCTTTCCTATACAAGAGGATTATTGGATGCGACCGCAGAAACATACATGCGGCCAGCGGAAAGAGTGCCGAATGTCTATACCCATATTGTTCTTGAAATGGAAGATATGGATATGCAGAAACCATTTCTTCTCGGTACGGTCATCGACACTGGTTCAGCAAATGACCCACACAGCCGCCGTTATATTGTCGAAGGTGCTACTCTTGAAGACATGGAACATACGTATGTGACAAAAGAAGGAGAAGTGCCTTACAGTGGTGCAGAACTGCAGAAGAAATATAATCTGCGCATGTTTGATGTGCGGGAGGGCTTAAGCCGCTTTATGCAGAGAACTGGTCTTCGCTTTTCTGATTTACAGCTTTCTTCTTTCAAACGGAAACTGCGTTCGGTGATGTCCTATGATCCAAATGCCAAAATAGACAGGTTCATCCGTGAAAGTGTTTTAGAAGCAAAACCGGTAGACTTTTCCAAACTCATTGATGCCAAGACAAATATTGACAGGCTCAATGAAAGCTTTGCCGGTATTGACCGTGAAATCAATCAGCTGGATAAGGTGCTGGCAGCTTTTGAAGACCTTGAAAAAGCAAAGAATACATTGATCACAGATGATATCAAAATCATTTATGACACAAAAGAAAACAGCAGGGAAACAAAAGAACAGACAAAGACATTGATTGAAACAGCAGAGCTCAAAAGCAGAAATATCAATGAAAAGCTGACCATTGTCGAAAAGAAAGAAAAAGAAACAAATGACCTGTATGCCAGTGCTTCCAGAAGCCTTGAAGAAATGGATTGTGCAAGAGCTATCCGCGATGCCCAAAAAGCACTGGATGAAGCAATGCAGGAAAAAGAAAAACTGGCATTAGAAAAGAAAGAACTGGAAGACTTCCAGGAACGTATCAATGCACTTGTGGCGTATCTTTCAGATAGAAATATTGCTATAAAGGATGCGAACATTCTTTCTGCCTTACAAAGTGAACGGCATGAAGATGCCCTGAAGGAAAATACAGTCAATGCATTGAAAACGACAATCCAGGAAACAATTGAAAACTGCATTGGTGAACTCACACTTATCAAAGAAAAGATACGTGACATCAATAAACAGGAAAGTTACTGGCTTAAAAAGATTGCGGACTATACCGCCCGCAAGGAAACCTATGGTGACATTCCGGAATATGTTGGCCTGCGCAATGAAATCAATGCGGAATATGCAAAGCGTGGCATAAACGCAAAAGCGAGTTTTGCCTCAGAATATGTATTAGGTATCAAAGATGAAGGGTGGCGGGATGCGCTGGAAGCGTATCTTGGCAGAAGGAGATATACGATACTTGTTGATCCGGAATATTATGATATTGCGGATGATGTGTTAAACCACTCAAAGTATAAGTATGCCCATCTCTTTAATACAAAACTGCTCATGCAGAAGAAGATTGAAGTGTCTGATGATTCTGCTTCGCATCTCATCGAAACAAATAATCCAGTTGCCAGACAGTACTTTGACTACCAGCTGGCAAGGTTTCATGCCGTAAAACGCGATGAAGTCAGAAACTATGAAAATGCGTTGTCCAAAGAAGGCAGGGTATCTGTAGCCATGGATTCCTACTTCCTGCGGTTTGATAAAATCCGCTTCTACTGCCTTGGTCAGGAAGCCCTTGCCATCAATCTGAAGAAAGCGGAGAAGGAAAGGGATCTCTGCCGTAAAGCGCATGAAGAACTGCGAAATAAGCAGAAGGTTTTTGTGATGGACAAAGACCATCTTGAAACAGCTTTGCAGTTTTTCAAACCATTGAACTACAGTGCTGTCCATCAGTATGAAGAGAATCTTTCCACATGTGCAATGCGCAAGGCGCAGCTTGAAGCCCTTGAAAAAGCACAGAGGGATAATAGCGAATATATGGAACTAGCCATGCGCGTCAGCACCCTGGAGACAGAGCTTTCTTCCATCCGCAAGGAACGTGTAAACCTCTATGAAGCCCGTTCCCGCAATGATACAGATTTGTTGTTCAATAAAGAACAATATGAAAAGGCATTGCAGAGGGAAGAAGAAAGTACAGTGCAGTTAAAGGAAAAGGAAGGACTGTATCCGTTGCTGTATGAAAAGGCAGTCAGGGAATATGACCGTTATGCTGCCAATGGGAAAACAGGACCTGGTGGTCCGCTCAAGGACAGACAGCGTGCTGAAAACAACCGGAAAAATGCTGGTGAAAAGCTGAGAGAAGTACAGGTGGAATACAATGTATTGAAGACAGCTGAAAATCAGATTGAAATGCGGGATGATAATGCTTCTGTTTACCAAAGCCGCCGCAACCATATCTGGATGGATGATCGTGAAAGTATACGGGCAGAACTTGCCAAACAGACAAGGCGTTATGAAGACATCTTCAAGAATGAATTTGTGCTGACTGTACTCAAGTATTGTGAAAGTGCAAGGAGTGATCTTGCCCGCATTAACCTTGAACTGTCTCGTCTTCACTTCAAATCGGAATACAAGTTTGATGTGCATTATGTCAAAGATGGTTCGGATTATGAAAAGGTTCTGAACTATGCAAAGTATCTCAAAGACAGGGAACTGTTTGGGGCAAGAGGCAACCAGATGACATTGATGGAAGTGGACAAGTATGATGAAGAACAAGTGAAGAAGATGGAAGGGGAAATGCGTTCCATCATCAATCGCATCATTGAAAAGAATGGAAAGGATGAAATCGAACACTTTGCGGATTACCGCAACTACATGAACTATGAAATTCTTCTGACAAATGATGCGTTGAAGAAGGCAAGACTCTCAAGACAATCCGGTTACAACTCTGGTGCAGAAGTACAGATTCCATATCTTCTTATTCTGCTATCGGCATTGTTGATGATTTATAACGATAAGACCAGTTCAACAAGACTTGTCTTCATCGATGAGCCGTTTGCCAAAATGGACCCTTCGAACATCCGGATCATGATGGGCTTCATGAAACAGCAGAATTTACAGATGATATTCTGTGCGCCGGACAAGACTGAACTCATTGGTTCCGAATGTGATGTCATCCTGCCAGTATTAAGAACAAGAATTGATCTGATGGAGATGGGTTCCGTAGAAATGAAGGCATAGACCATGCATGTAGAAGAAAAGATTCTGACAAAACTTGTGACAAAATATCGAAACAGCCGCAAGGACCTTGGCACCAATACCATCGTTCGTGCAACGCGTATCAGACCATCAGAAATCTATCGCCGTTATGCAAGCAATGATGGAGACTATGCAGCGATTGAAGAAGTAAACGCAACCGCAAAGGCATTATGTGACAAAGGCTTCATCAAAGTGGTAAAAGAACCATTTGGTACACAGATTGAAGAAATGATACTCTCTGATGGAAGGGTAGAAGAAATCGAAAGATATCTGTCCAAGCACTATGGGTATGTATCCAAAGATACAATCATTGATGCAATGCGGAAGCTCATCAAAACATATGGTAACAAGTCACCGCACTGTAACAGCATCTGTAAACAGTTAAAAGAACTTGTGTTAAAACGAAAGATAGTGCACAACATACAGGATACAGAAGATATGCTCAAGGCGCTTGCCTTTGTTGAAAATAACAATGAGGATCTCTATATCCGAGAAGCTTCCATGAAAATCTTTGGTGATTCCAAGTATTTTGAAACCACAGTACTGCAGATGGTATGCCATCACTTACGCAATGGTGAACAACCTTCAGTTGGAGAAATGGAAGATGAAATACTCGGGCAGTATCATATCCATAAAGAGCCAAGGAATATAACCATCAAAGGCAATTGCACAATTACCATCAATGGTAAACCAACAGACATTTCTGCTTTCCAGAATGGGATAACCTTTTCAGCAACAGACCTTACAGCAATCACTTCTATTAACCTCTATGGACAGACATTCATGACTATAGAAAACAAAACTGCATGGATGCGCTATAACAACAAAAATGTTGTGACCATGTATCTTGGTGGCTATGCGGACCGCTTCCAGAGAGACTTTATCCGCAAGGTGTATGAAGATAACAAAGATAGTACATTTCTTCACTTTGGAGACATTGATCCAGGTGGTTTCTGGATTCACCACCACCTTGTCAGTTCAACAAATGTTCCATTTGGATTATATGAAATGTCCATTGCAACACTGCAAAACAAGAAGTATGAAAGCTGTCTTCACAAACTCACTGACAATGACATTACCCGCCTGCAACAACTCAAAAACAAAGAACCATATCAGGAAGTGGTGCACTATATGTTGAAAAACAATGTCAAACTCGAACAGGAAATCGTTGCCCTGGATGTTGCACTGCAGAATTGAGAAACAGAACTGGTTAGAAGGATATGAGAAACTTCTGATCAGTTTTGTATGAGTTGTTAACTATTGAGGAAAGAAAACATTATTAGTAAATTTAGTGGTAAAATATTATGAATAATCTTAAATTCCCGGGTATAAATTATAACTACTGATGATTTCCGTGCTTTTTCTTTCCTGTATCTGATACGAGTTTCCCATCTTTCTTCTGGAAGGATGAGGGACATTCTATTCCAAATGTGCTGTAGAATTCGTTGGCTTTTGATTGTGGTTCTGCTGTGATTATCTTTGTATCATAAACAGTGCATTTCTGATTCCTTAATGTCATTAGCAGTTCTTCCCTGTCATCCGGATATTCTTTCATCTTCTGCTGGATGTACAGGTTGATTGTAGCTGCTGCCTGGCAAAGAAGAAGATGCCCATATATCACTTCTTCTGAATGTCCTCTTAACGGGGTGAGTCTTGATATTCCCTTGCTTATATCAAAGTACTGTTCAACAAGCTGTCTTGTATAGTATGCAGGCACAATGCCATCTGATGGATAAGGAAGAGATGATAATAGTACAAACAATCCTGCAT